>CAXNHI010000007.1:0-15756 GCA_964202195.1 Candidatus Planktophila sp.
GCAATCTTGGCGTGGCCTATGACATCGTTCGGACTTGTTGGCTCTTCTACCCAGTGCAATTTGTACTCTTTGAGCGCGTTAATCCACGTAATTGCAACATCTACATCCCAGACCTGATTGGCATCGATTGCGATTTTAAAGTTGGGACCAACGAGTTCGCGGACCTTGCCGAGTCGACGTTGATCATCTGCAATTGATTTACCGCACTTATATTTGATGAGTTTAAAGCCCTCATCCATTGCTTTCTTGGTGAGATCAAGCATCTTCTCATCGCTATATCCAAGCCATCCTGGGGAGGTTGTATATGCAGGTAAGCCCTTATTGCGCAGAATCTCTTCATTGGCAGCCTTCTCAGAGTTCATGCGGTGAAGAATGTCGAGAGCTTCTTCTCGAGTCAGTGCATCGGTGATGTATCTGAAATCAATGGCATCGACAATTTGCTCTGGAGTCATATCCGATAACAATTTCCATAAGGGAACGCCTTTTGCTTTAGCAAAGAGATCCCAGAGTGCATTAAGAATCGCGCCGGCTGCCATATGGAAAACACCATATTCAGGACCGAACCAGCGAATCTGACTATCACTGCTGAGCTCACGAGCAATCTCACCTATACGTGCGAATGCATCTTCTACTGTGAGACCTTGAATTTTTGGCGTAAGAACATTGATGGCGGCTATCTGTACTTCATTACCGCGCCCGATCGCAAAAACTAAAGAGTCACCATGGAGCCCAGCTTTATCGGTGGTGATTCGTAAATACGCCGCCGAATAATCTGGATCCTGGTTCATGGCATCAGAACCATCAAGCATCTTCGATGTTGGAAAGCGAACATCGAATGATTCGATACCAATAATCTTTGTCATTACTTCACATACTTTTCTAGGCCCTTAGGGACGCCAGATTCTGCCCAGAGTGTTTCATAGCCAACGCCAGGACCCTTTGGTGCGTGGACATTTCCTTGGGCATCAACGAGTGCTTCACGCTTCATTGGATTCCCCCAGATGAGTGATTCGTAATATGTGGTGTTCTTAATTGCCATACAGAGGTGCGCGCTCTCAAGACCCATTCCATGGACCTCTGCACGCAGGTGATAAGAATCAGCCAAGTGCGCGATACGCATTGCACCGGTAAATCCACCACGTAAGAAAGTACTTGTGCGAAGAGATGTTGCGACACCAGTTGCTGCAAAGTCTCCAGCGCTCATATGGGCACCATCTGTTACCTCGCCCAAGAGCAGAGGAATCTTTACGCGCTGACCAAGCCACTTATAGGCAGTAACGCTGAATTCGCGCATTGGCTCTTCATACCAAGCAAATCCACTGTCATAGAGGGCGTTACCAAGATAGACCGCATCCTCAAGATCAAACCCTGCTGATCCGTCATACATCAATGGCACGTCGTCTCCGACATGTGCACGAAGTTTTTCACCAAGCAGCGCATCCTTCTTTGCATCACCGAATGCGTGCAACTTAATTGCTGGATAGCCAAGAGCTAGTGCTTGATCTGCAATATCAAGGAATTCTTCAATGGATGAGTAGGTAACAGTAGATGCGTATGCTGGAATGGATTCGCGGTAGCCACCGAGTAATTTGTAAACAGGAAGATTTGCTTGCTTGCCTGCGATATCCCATAACGCAACATCGAATACGTGGGTCATATTTGGTGCAAAACGTTCGATGCGATCGAGCTCCCATACGCGTTCCCACAAATGCTCACGCATTAATGGATCTTGTCCCATGAATTCTGCTCTAAACCGACGATCGACATAATCTTTAAAAATAACCCCACGGCTAACGGAAGCAAAACCAGTGATTCCGGCATCTGTTTCAATGACCAGCCAAGCGCCTGTGTGCGCGCCATCGGAACCTGGTACGTTTTTTCGCCAGACAAATGCGGGGGACATGCCAGAGCGTTCCTCAAGTACAACTTCAACGTTGGTGATCTTCATGGTCGCCTACCTTCTCACTCGGTTTATAACGGCTTCATAACAAGTGGGGGATTTGCGCCTGCGGGGGCGCAAAACTCCCAAAAACAAGTCTCTGAAATACTATACGAAATAGTATTCCTACCCATAGTATTTCGGCAACTGGTTCGATTGGCAACAAGGAGCCGTCGCCAGACCTACAGAGGGGGAACACCTTGAAGAAGAAGTACTCACTAATCGCGGTCGCTGCGGCGGCTGCAATTGCAGGTACAACAGTCATGGCGATGCCAGCTCAGGCTGCTAAGCCATCGATCGTCGTCTGGGTAGATGCACCACGTCTACCAGGTGCAAAGTTGTACGCACAAATTATGAAAGGCAAAGTTGATGTGAAGGTAGAACTTCACGCGCAGGGCGACCTGTTGGCAAAAGTGCAGTTATTTAATCGTGTTAAAAAAGGTTGGCCAGATGTAGTTTTCGGTCCACCAAACGATGTAGCGGTACTTAAAAACCCAATCATTGCTAATGCACGTGAACTTTCGAGTTTACTCACTCCAGCAGAGATCAAGGATTTCGGAAAACTGAATGATTGGTCGAAAGCGTCAGATGGTAAGTATTACTCAATTAAAAATGATATGGCTCAAAGTGTGCTTTGGTACAATACAAAGTTATTCACAGAGTTTGGTTACAAAGTTCCAACCAAGATGAGCGAATTGTTTGCCATTGGTAAAGACCTAGCAGCCAAGCATCCAGGGTACTCATTGGGTGCATTAAGTGATGCAGCCGCATACTCAGGTTACTTTTGGCCCTCACAGTGCCCACTGAACAATGAGTTAAGTGCAACGCGTGTACTTATTAATGCAAAGGACCCTAAGTGCACACGAGTTACCGCTGCGCTTCAACCTCTCATTGACGCGGGCGTCTACTACGCAGGTTCAGCATTCTCACCAGAGTATGCTGCAATTGCGAAGGCAGGCAAGCTTGTAGCTCACATTGGGCCATCATGGTATGGCGAATTCGTTATTCGACCAGCTGGTTCATTTGCGCAGCCTGCAGGCGCTTGGACGGCAGCACCTATGCCTCTATGGGATGGTGAAAAGGTCGCTTATTCTGGCGAATGGGGTGGTGGTATTTACACCGTTTCTCCTCATTCCAAGTTCCCACGACAAGCTCTAGATTTTGCGCTCTTCATGACTGGTGACAAGAGAAATGTTGTCGACGTGAAGAACCCAGATGGCAGTAATGGAGCTCCTACTTTCCCTGCAAGTCTGAAGGGAAATGCATTGTGGAAAGCAAAAATTGATGCTGATCCTTATTACGCATCAAGTCCGTATCCAGCAATGGCTGCTCAAGCGGGCAAGGTATGGACAGGCGTAAAGCCGGTTCGCTATGACGCAGATGGAGCATGGGGTGCTGCTTTCGCTCCCGAGCTATCCAAGTCAAAGGATCTGCAGAAGGCTCTTGAAGCCTATGCGGCATACACCTCGAATCTGGCACAGCAGCTGGGCTATGAGGTCACAACCAAAAAGTAATTCGCAAGAATTACATTAATCAGTAAAAAAGAGTGGAGGATTTCGTTTAACGAAATCCTCCACATCTTTCTGAAAAACTACTCTAGGAGAATTTGTGGCTAAGACGAAACGGTATAAGCAGAGTAACTTTGTGATGACTCTTATGTTAGCGCCGTACGCTTTTCTCCTCCTAGCTTTTGGGCTCCTACCACTATTTATGGCTGTTGCTGAGGTGCCAACTCCATCTCTTATCAATCCAGATGGTGGTTGGGATGCCTTTAGAATCGTTGTTCAAGATTTTAGATTCCCAGTTGCGGTAAAAAATGTCGGTGGGTTTATGCTTTATTTTATCCCCATGATGATGATCACGGTCATCGCCATGGCATTAATGCTCGATGTGAAAACGACAAAGTGGGGCAGATATCTTCGCTTGGCTTATATAGTCCCCGCCTCGGTATCCGGTGCTGTGGCGGTTCTAGTCTGGTGGGCAATTTTTGAGCCAACCATCAGTCCTATAAAACCATTTTTGAACTTTTTCGGAATAGATTCTGCCCGTCAAATTTGGCAAACAGAAAATCTCACTTATTTAATCGCGATTATGGCATTTTTTGCATTAGCTGGAAATTGGATTTTGATTCAGTATGGGTCACTGCAGAACATTTCCTCAGAGATTATTGAGGCGGCAAGGGTAGATGGCTGTTCAGCGTTTCAATTGGCCGTGAGGATTAAATTGCCGCTCATCCAAAAATATGTCGTGTACATGGCGGTCTTGGTCTTTGCAGGTGGTCTACAGATATTTGTCGAACCACAACTTTTAAATACAGGAGTTTATGTAGGAATCGCAAGTTCATGGTCGTTCGACCAACTTAGTTACGAATTAGCTTTCAAAGCTGGCGATTTTGGTGGTGCCTCTGCACTCTCTATCATTCTGTTGATTCCAAGCCTCATAGGAGCGCTAATTGTGATCTTCAAAACGGACATGTTTGATGTTAAGACAACTGCCGATAAAGAATCTGAGTAGGAGTTAATTACATGAAAACGA
Source organism: Candidatus Planktophila sp. (assembly GCA_964202195.1). Classification (GTDB taxonomy): domain Bacteria; phylum Actinomycetota; class Actinomycetes; order Nanopelagicales; family Nanopelagicaceae; genus Planktophila. The sequence continues at coordinate 4,475 of CAXNHI010000007.1, forward strand.
TATTTAATACCTCAAAGAAGAAGAAATTACTCGCTCAAGAAAATCGGGTAGGAATGTTTTTCGTCAATTCCTGGTTGATATTTTTTGCTCTTATTAGCCTCATTCCAATGGCGTGGTTGCTCTTAGCCCCGTCAAAAACTGATGAGCAAGTCGTAAATAATGCACCCTTATCCTTTGGAAGTTTTAAAGGCTACTTCACTGCTTGGAACAACCTAAGGTTTTTTGATGATGGGGTAATCCAGCAGTGGGTAATTAACTCCGTAGTTTTCAACATTGCAATAGTTATCATTGCTACAGCAACAGCCTCTTTAGCTGGTTTTGTTTTATCAGCATCTCGAATACGATTCAAAAGGGTTTACCTCATTAGTACGCTCATCATGATGTTGATTCCACCAGTAGCTCTTGTCGTCCCACTCTTTGTTCTCATGGATAAAGTTGGCTTAGTAGATAATCCGCTATCCGTGATCTTGATTTCCTCTCTTTACCCATTTGGTACTTTCCTTTCATATATTTATTATTCAACAACTATTCCACCTGAGCTCTACGAGTCTGCGCGATTAGACGGATGCAGTGATTGGCAGCTGTATACCAAGATCGCATTTCCACTCTCGGGAGCGCTAATTAGTTTGCTAGCTTTCTTTGCTTTTATTGGTAATTGGGCTAATTACTTTTTACCTTACATTCTTCTTTATTCTTCGGAGAACTACACACTTCCGTTGGGTCTGGGATTCCTATTTAATTCAACGCCTGCGATCAATCCAGGCGTCGGAGCTACCTCAGTTCCTATCTACAAGCCAGAGATCGCATTGGCGGGTGTTCTGGTTGCGTTACCAATTCTGATTGTATTCCTCTTGTCTCAGAGACGTTTGGTCAAAGGAATGCTCGCTGGCTCAATCAAAGAGTAGGGGAGATTGATGGACCAGAAGGTCTATCCATTTAGCGCAGGCAATCGCACCATGTCCGACCTTCTGGGCGGCAAGGGAGCCAATCTCGCAGAGATGGCGACTTTGGGTATTCCTGTTCCTGATGGATTCACAATCACCACGCGTGCTTGTCAAGATTATTTACGCACGGGAGGTCTCAATCAAGAACTTCTTGATCAGATTGATGCAGCGATTATTGATCTTGAGAAGAAGATTGGTAAATCATTTGGTGATCCGAAAAATCCTCTTCTAGTCTCAGTTCGTTCTGGTGCAAAGTTCTCAATGCCGGGAATGATGGAGACAGTTCTCAACGTTGGTATGTCAAAGGAAGTTGCAGCTACTCTCGAATCTATTACAGGGGATTCCCGTTTTGCCTGGGATTCCTATCGTCGCTTCATTGAGATGTTCGGCAAAACTGTCTGTGATATTCCATCAGATGCTTTTGCAAAGGCAGCAGCACCGTTGATTAAGGCCGCTGGTGCAAAAACAATTGCCGATTTAGATGGCCCGGCACTACGCAAGGCCGGAGATGCCTTTGTCGCAGTCGTTGAAAAACACACGGGAATGGCATTTCCATTCGATGCTCGCTCACAATTGACTCGCGCCATTGAGGCTGTCTTTCATTCTTGGAATTCCGAGCGCGCACAGCTCTATCGCCGCCGCGAACGCATCAGTGCAGACCTAGGTACCGCCGTCAATGTGCAGGCGATGGTCTTTGGAAACATTGGCGATACATCAGGCACTGGCGTCTGTTTTACACGCGACCCAGGTAGCGGAGCACCTGGTGGCTACGGCGATTATTTGCCGCGTGCACAAGGTGAAGATGTTGTTGCTGGAATTCGCAACGCATTCCCACTTACACATCTCGGTGAGGTCAATCCTGAGGCATATGCCGAACTCAATCGCATTATGACTCTGCTAGAAGATCACTACCGTGACATGTGCGATATTGAATTTACAGTCGAACAAGGCAAGCTCTGGATTCTGCAGACTCGCGTAGGCAAGCGAACGGCAGAGGCGGCTTTTAAAATTGCTACACAGCTCGTTGATGAAGGCTCAATCACTATGGATCAGGCACTGACTCGCGTTAATGGAGATCAACTTGTGCAGCTGATGTTTCCGCAATTTGATAAGGCGACAGCACCTAAAGAATTGACTCGTGGTATCGCCGCATCCCCAGGGGCGGCGGTGGGATCTGTCGTCTTTGATCCTCGCGATGCAGCAGACCAGGCACTTGCCGGTATGAAAGTAATTCTTGTTCGCCGCGAAACTAACCCTGATGACTTAGTGGGAATGGTTGCAGCGCAAGGTATTTTGACAGCACGCGGTGGAAAGACATCACACGCAGCGGTTGTTGCTCGCGGAATGGGACGACCTGCAGTCTGCGGAACCGAAAGTATTGAGGTCAACATTGATGAGAAGTTCTTTACCTGTGGCGATGTCACGGTGCGAGAAGGAGATGTAATCTCCATCGATGGCACCACAGGTGCGGTTTTCCTCGGCGAAGTAGCAGTTGTGCCCAGCGTTGTGACCGAATATGTACAAGGAATCGTCGATCCTGGCGCTGCAACATCGTCAGCGCTGATCCGTAGCATTCATCGCATTCTTACTCACGCAGATAATGTGCGGCGCATGACTGTACGTGCGAATGCGGACACCCCTGAAGATGCTGAAATCGCTCGCCGCATGGGTGCACAAGGAATTGGTTTGACCCGTACTGAGCATATGTTCCTCGGTGATCGGCGGGTATTGGTTGAGACTCTTGTATTGGCCACAACTGATGAAGAACGTGCCGAAGTTTTGGCCGAGATGGAGAAATTGCAATTTAGTGATTTCGTTGGAATCTTGCGTGCGATGACTGGATTGCCGGTCACAATACGTTTACTTGATCCACCTCTTCATGAATTTCTCACAGATCAAGCAAGTCTTGCAGTCGATATCGCACTGACTCAAGAACGCGGAGAAGTTGTCGATGAGCGAAAGCTGGCACTCAATCGCGCCGTTAATCGATTGCACGAGTCAAACCCAATGATGGGTCTACGTGGTGTGCGCTTAGGTGTACTAATTCCAGATCTATTTTCAATGCAGGTTCGCGCGTTAACACGTGCAGCGCTTCATGTACGCGCACAAGGTTATGACCCACAACCTGAGATCATGATTCCACTGGTGGCTTCTCAACGAGAGTTGCTCTACTTCCGTTCTTCTCTTGAAAAGGAAGTCGCTCGCGTTTTGGAAATTGCGGGAGAGCAGATGGAGATCAGTATCGGAAGCATGATTGAAACTCCACGTGCTGCAATCACTGCGGCGAAGTTGGCTGATTACTCGGACTTCTTCTCATTTGGTACTAATGATTTAACTCAGCTGACTTGGGCATTTAGCCGCGACGATGTGGAGTCGTCATTCTTGCCACGCTACCTTGATCTTGAGCTATTGCCATTTAGCCCTTTTGAATCACTAGATCAAGATGGCGTCGGATTACTCGTCAAGATTGCATGCGATGAGGTGCGTACTGTTAATCCAGAGATGAAACTTGGAGTCTGCGGTGAGCATGGAGGAGATCCACGAAGCATTGATTTCTTCCACCATGTGGGCTTGGATTATGTCTCCTGCTCACCATTTAGAGTGCCAGTGGCACGTCTTGAGGCAGGGAGGGCTGCAGTCAGCGACCACGCAACGACAGGGAGTGCATGATGAAGCACAATGACAAGGTTCGACTTCGTACCGGTGTTGAGGTTTCTAGACTCTCGCTCGGAACTGCCGCTCTTGGCGGGCTCTATACATCAGTCAGTGATGCCGATTCCACAGATACGGTGCTGACGGCTCTCGATAATGGCATTAACTTTATTGATACAGCGCCCCTTTATGGAAAGGGCACTGCCGAAGTTCGTATTGGTAAGGCTTTGGCCGGACGAGATCGTTCCACCTTTGTGATCTCAACCAAGATTGGTCGCTTGTTGGTTCCCTCAACAACTGACATTGATGATTTCTTTTTGGATGCAGATAACACAGTTAAGATAAAGTTTGATTTCAGCGCAGGCGGTGTTCGCCAGTCCCTAGAAGGTTCACTTGAGCGACTTGGGCTAGATAGCGTAGAGATTCTCTTTATTCACGATCCAGATGCCAATGCAGATGAGGCGATACTGGAGGCGTACCCAGAGCTTGATCGCATGCGATCTGAAGGAATTATTAAGGCAATCGGTGTTGGCATGAATCAATGCGAAACACCAACACGTATCATTAAAGAGACCGATATCGATATGGTTCTTATCGCAGGGCGATATTCACTGCTTGATCAAAAAGCATTGGAGGGATTGTTCCCTGCAGCACTTGAGCACAATGTAGATATCATCGCAGCAGGTGTATTTAACTCAGGCATTCTTGCCAATCCTGTAAAAGGTGCGACTTATGATTACGCTCCAGCAAGTGATGAACTCCTTGCAAGAGCTGTAAGAATTCGCGAAGTGCTTGAGGGACATCAAGTTTCTCTCACAAGTGCTGCCTTGCAATTTCCTCTTCGCCATCCAGCTGTTAAATCTGTTCTTGTAGGTTGTCGAAGTGCGGCAGAAGTTGCTACAAATATCAGAGAATTCGATAAAACCATTGAAAATAAGGTCTGGGATGACCTTGTCAGCGTTCTGTGATTATCCTATAGTATTTTCATGGCCCTAGACCCACAAGCATCCGCATTCCTTGATTTGGGAAAGGCGGCAAACCTTCCCGATATCAGCGTGCAAGGTGCAACTGTTGCTCGAAGTAATTCGCATGCACAGCCTGACATCAGTGGACCGTTAGATCCCAGTGTTGGGATCACTTTTGAATTCCTCACCAGCTCAACTGCAGATATTGCAGTAGCCATTTACACACCACCTGCGACATCACAAGTAAAGCGAGCCGGCCTTGTTTACTTTCATGGCGGTGGCTGGGTCATCAATTACATCGGCAGATATCACACACAGATGGCTGCGATGGCCAAGAAGACTAACTCTGTAATTGTTTCGGTCAATTATCAGAAGGCACCTGAACATAAATTTCCTATTCCTTTTAATGATTGCTACGAAGGTCTGGAATGGACGATTGCCAACGCCGATCGCTTGGGCATTGATATCAATCGCATTGGAGTGGGTGGAGATAGCGCAGGTGGGAACTTGGCATCTGCCGTTGCATTGGCTGCACGTGATCGCGGAAAAATTAAACTTGCCTATCAATGGCTGATCTATCCATGTAACGGTCCAGAGTTTGTCGATTCGCCAGATGTGCCTAACGCCGATGGATATGGCTTAACACAGCGCGGAATGAAGTGGCTCTGGGATATGTATCTTAACGGCGCAGCTGATCGCAGTAATCCTTATGCCGTGCCACATGCAGCAAAATCCTACGAGGGCCTACCACCAACAATTATGATCACAGCCGAATATGACGTTCTGCAATCAGACGGCGTTGCATATTATGAAAAATTGAAGGCTGCCGGAAATGATGTTGTCTATAAAGATTGCCCTGGAATGATCCATGGCTTCTTCAACGTGGGTAAATTCATCGACGAAGGAATCAATATTCGAGACTGGTTTGCAGAGAATATTCTGCGCATAGTGGGCAAGTAATGTCTCTTATCGAACTCAAAGGAATGACCTGGGATCACGAACGTGGTCTGGATTGCCTGGTGCAATCTAATGATCTGCTGATCCAAAAGTGTGGCATCTCAATTAAATGGGATGCTCGCTCACTTTTAGCCTTTGGCGATCAACATATCTCTGAGTTTTATAATGATTATGACTTGATGGTGATAGATCATCCTCATATACCCGATGCTGTGCACGCCGATGCTGTCATCGCATTTGAAGAGCTAACAAAACCATCAGAACTAAATTTGTTGGCAGCAACAAGTGTTGGAGCATCACACGATTCATATCTATACAAGGGCAAGCATTGGGCGTTAGCCATCGATACTGCAGCCCAGGTAAGTGCCTTTCGCCCAGATAAAGCTGATCGCTCACCGGTTTTCTGGCACGAGGTATTTGATCTTGCAAAGAAGAAAGAGCTGCTCTGGGCACATAAGCCAGTGGACGCATTTAGTACATTTGCAACGCTTATGGCACAAAAGGGTCGACCACTTCAGGGCAGCGCGAAATATATCGATCAGGAGATGGCGTTAGAAGTTCTTGAATTTATGGTCGAGCTATCAAGCCTTGTGCCAGACTTTTGTGCATCGAGTAACCCTATTGAAATTGCTGAAATCCTTAGCGGAACTGATGACTATGCCTACGGAATCTGCATGTACGGGTATAGCAATTACTCACGTGATGGTTTTAGAAAGAACGTTTTGGTCTATGACGATCTTCCCTCATTTGATGGACGCGCCACGGGATCTCAACTGGGAGGGGCAGGGATTGCAGTTTCGACTCGAAGCACAAATCCAAAGGCTGCAGCAGAGGCTGCGCTGCTGCTTTCTATGCCAGAGATTCAGGCGACGACGTATGGGCTCGGCGGGGGACAGCCAGGAAACCTCATCGCCTGGAAAGATAATGTACTTAATGGAGTCAGCCAGAATTTCTTTAGAAATACTCTGCGGACCCTTGAAAATGTCTGGGTACGCCCTCGTGTCCTTGGTTGGCCAGATGTTCAATTCCAGAGCTCACTTGTTATACATAAGTGTTTAGTGGAAAAGAAAGTCACCAAAAAAGATGTCGAAGAGATCGCATCTATGTATCAGAAACATGTGAAGGAATAAGAGAAGAATGAAACTCTATTTTGAGGAATACGAAGTAGGCACTGTTCAAGTCAGTATGGGTCGCACAATTACTGAAACGGATATTGTTCTGCATGCTGGCCAGACAGGCGATTTCTACCCTCATCACATGGATGCCGAATGGTCTAAGAACAACGTATTCGGCCAACGTGTTGCTTACGGTACGCTAATTTTAAGCGTCGCAGCGGGACAGTTAGCGCGCGAGATGAATGAAGTCGCCTTTAGTTATGGTTATGACAAGGTGCGCTTCATCTCACCAGTCTTCATTGGCGACACAATAACTTCCAAGGGAGAGATCATTGCGAAACGAGAATACGCCAAGCGCACCGAAGATTTTGGCTTGGTAGATGAGCAAGTCACTGTTACTAATCAACGTGGAGAGACGGTTATTGCCTTCATCCACGTCTATATGGTCGAGAAGAAGAAATGACCTGGCAACTCGACTCTCGTGTTCGTAGCGCGATGGTTTCAGATTCTCTAGATGTACTTGGCGTGCGTAATAATGCGATGAGCGTGAATGTTAAGGCGCTGCGCCCACATATGCGTGCAGTGGGGCTAGCTGCCACAGTGAAGTTTGTGCCAGATAGTCAATACGACCAGAAGGATCCCTACGGAGCTGGAATCGACTTCCTAGATACGTTGCACGTCGGCGAAGTGGCTGTCGTTGCAACCGGCGGTGATTGTCTCTCAGCATTCTGGGGAGAGCTCTTCTCTGCCGCAGCTAAAGGACGAGGTGCAACAGGTGTTGTGGCAGATGGCCCATTGCGAGATACCGAGCAGGTGGTCGCCTTAGATTTTCCAGCTTTTGGCCAGGGATCACGTACCTATGATTACAAAGGTCGTATGCGCATAGAAGCAATTCGTATCCCAGTTATTTGTGGCGGTGTTGAAGTTCATCCCGGTGATGGCGTAATCGCAGATAGCGATGGGATCGTTATTGTTCCGGCAGAGCATTTAGCAAAAGTGAGCGAACTTGCTAATGCGCGCGCTGCAACAGAGAAGACAGTTTTGAAAGATTTGCTATCAGGTAAAAGTGTACGAGAGGTATGGAACGCCTACGGCGTTCTTTAGGAAAAGGAGATAACCATGGCTAGAGAACTCATAGATACACATCAACACCTTTGGGTGATGAGTGAGCGCGCATATAGCTGGATTGAGCCTGCTTATGGCCCACTTTATGATGACTTCACCCCTGAACGACTTGCTCCAGAAATTCCCGCATCAGGTGTTACCAGCTCTGTCTTAGTGCAGGCTGCCGATACCTACGATGACACTTTCTACATGCTCGATGTAGCAGCACACTCTGATTTTGTTCAGGGAGTCGTCGGTTGGGTTCCCTTTGAGCGCCCTAATGAATCACGGACAGCGCTTGAAACTCTTGCCAAGAACAAGTACTTCAAAGGCGTGCGCAATCTGACTCATGATTACTCCAATCCAAAGTATGAATCAGATGATGCCTGGATTACTCGCCCAGCCGTCCTTGAGACTTTGGCCTATGTTGAAAAGATGGGACTGAGCTTTGATTATGTTTCGGTGAAACCAGAACATACAAAGAACATCGTCACTCTGGCTAAGAAGTTTCCGAAGCTTAAAATCGTTGTAGATCACTTTGCAAAGCCACCAATTGCTGCAAAGGAGATGGAGCCATGGGCATCATCGATGGCTGAGATTGCAGCCTTCCCAAATGTCTATGCCAAGCTCTCAGGTCTAAATACCGCCTCTGACTTAGCAAATTGGAGTGTTGCGGACTGGCAACCGTATGTTGATTTCATTGTTAAGACCTATGGTGCTAATCGTGTGATGATGGGTGGAGATTGGCCAGTCATCGTTCTTGGAAACACCTATGTTGAAATTTGGAAAGCCCAAGTGGAAGTTATCAGCGGCTATAGCCAAGAAGATCAGGACTGGATTACACATAAGACAGCTAAAGCTTTCTACAACCTCTAAAGAATTCATCAAACGAAAGGAACGATCATGCAGCGTTATGGAGCAGTTATTGGAATACCTACTGAAAATCGCGCGGAGTACGAGCGACTACACGCAGATGTCTGGCCAGAGGTGTTGGCCATGATTGCCGATGTAAATATTCAAAACTATTCCATCTATCGTTACGGCGAGCTTATGTTCTCTTACTTTGAATATGTGGGCACAGACTTTGATGCAGACATGGCAAGGATGGCAGCTGACCCAAAGACGAAAGAGTGGTGGGCTATCTGCATGCCATTACAGCGCCCAGTATCTGATCGCGCCGATGGCGAGTGGTGGGCATCAATTCCAGAGATATTCCATGTCGACTAGCTCCATGGATCGATCGCAACTTCCACTTAACGGAATTCTTGTTCTCGATTTTTCACAATTTTTGGCAGGACCTGTTTCTGCAATGCGTCTTGCGGATTTAGGTGCACGTGTTATTAAGATCGAGCGTCCGGGCACTGGAGATATCGGTCGCACACTTGCCTTTGCGGGACTTGAAAAAGATGGAGACACGCTCTCCTTCCATATTATGAATCGCAATAAAGAGAGTTTTGCTGCAGATCTCAAGAATTCAGATAGCTTGAAGGAAGTCTGGGAGCTAGTAAAAAAGGCTGATGTCATCATCCAGAATTTTCGCCCGGGTGTAATCGAACGTCTTGGACTTGGATATGAAGATGTAAAGAAAGTTAATCCTAGAATTGTCTACGGTAGCGCAACTGGTTACGGCGCCGAAGGTCCTTTTAAGGATCGCCCAGGACAAGATCTCCTTGCACAATCAATCTCTGGTCTGCCATGGCTTAACGGTCGTGCCGGTGATCCTCCGATCCCGGTTGGTTTAGCTGTGGCAGATATCTTTACATCTACTCATCTAGCATCCGGTGTGATTGCTCTTCTATTGCGACGTGAACGCACAGGAGTTGGCGGCATGGTTGAGTCAAGTCTTCTTGAATCAATGCTCGATCTGCAATTTGAATTAATTTCAGCAAATCTCTTTGACCCAAGTGTTGTGGTCAATCGTGGCGCTGGAAACTCTGCACACGCATTTTTACCTGCTCCGTACGGTCTCTACAAGACCGGTGATGGCTATCTTGCGATCGCGATGACTCCAATTCCGGCACTTGGTGCACTGCTTGGTCTCAATCTTGATGAATACGATGATCCAAAGTCATGGTGGAGCCATCAAGAAGAGATTATGAAAAAACTGAGCACAAAACTTGCAACTAATAGCACTGAACACTGGTTGGCTATCTTGGATGCAGCAGATATCTGGTGTGCTCCTGTATTAACGCTGCCAGAACTTGTTGCTCACGAAGGTTTTGCAGCTATTGATATGACTCAGAAGACCACGCGAACAGGGCGGGATGGATCAGAGATTTCGATTCCAACTACGCGCTCACCTGTACGTATCGATGGCAAGACCATCAAGCATTCAAAGGGTGCACCACATGTCGGTGAAGATACCGAGAAAATCCGTAAAGAGTTCGGGATATAGGCGGGGGAGATCATGAAGAATCCAAATCCAGATCAAGGTAAGCGATATGAGATTCCAGTATGGAATCAGGATGTCAAACTCTATGAGGATTACCAGATCGGAGAGGTAGACCGATCACTGCGTCGCACAATCTCCGAAGGTGAAGTGATGCTCTTTAATTCTCTGGTCTTAGATATGCATCCCTATGTAGGAGATGACATCTGGGCCCGCGAACATGGTCTCTTTAAGAAGCGACTAGTCCCAGGTGCGATGGTATTTAGTTACGGGCTGGGGCTCTTTGCACATAACAATGTCAACACATTTAGTTATGGCTATGACAAGTTGCGTTTCATTAAGCCAACCTTTATCGGCGACACTATCTACGGAATGCGCACACTTCTTGAAAAGACCCCTAAGTACGAGAACATGGGGCTCTTTAGAGTCAGCTACGAAATCTTCCGTGCCGATAACGAAGAACTCGTTCTCTATACAGAGCATTTACAGACAGTGCTTTACCGCACGTCGCAGGCAGAGAACCTCACAGCAGAAGGATCGGTGTAGCAATGATTGAGCAATTTCAAGTAATTTCAGATGCAGTAAGACTTGAAGTAAAGCCTGAGCACCGCAAGAAGATTGGCATCTGTGGCGCAGGTGGAATCGTTGATGGCGCACACCTTCCCGCATATACAAAGGCGGGACTCGAGGTTGTAGCAATTTTTGATACTGATAACGCAAAGGCGAAAGATGTTGCAGCCCGTCATGGAATCCCAAAGGTTTATGCAACTCTGGCTGAATTACTCGCAGATCCTCAGGTCGAAATAGTTGATATCGCCGTTCCTGCAGCTGCTCAGCCTGAGATATTTGCCCAGGTGGCAGCTGCTAAAAAACATATTCTTGCGCAGAAGCCATTCGCCACAACCGTTGCCGTAGGTGAAGTGATGGTCAAGCAGGCAAAGGATGCCGGAATTGTGGCCGCAGTAAATCAACAACTTCGCTTTGAAGAAGGTGTTGCCGCGGCGCATAAGATGGTTGAACTCGGCTGGATTGGCACTGTCAGTAACTTTTCAATCACCGTCAATCTCATGACGCCCTGGGAACTATGGCCGTGGGCGAAAGATCTTGAGCGTCTTGAAGTCATGTTGCACTCGATTCACTATCACGATCTCATTCG
>CAXNHI010000008.1:0-14543 GCA_964202195.1 Candidatus Planktophila sp.
GGTGGAACAACCATTAATCCAACAAGGTCAAGATTCTTTGCGGAGGAAATCGCCTGACCCATGGCTATTAAGTCATCTCCCCTGACTCCGGCCCTGGTGCTATCTCCATCGAGAGAAATCTGAATAAAAATATTTAATCGTTTCTCAGGAATTTCGCCCACAGCTCGATCGAATTTTGCGACATGGGAGAGATCATCCAATGAATGAACCGTGTGAGCCCACGAAGAGATAGCAGCGATCTTGTTACTCTGAATCTGACCTTGGAAATGCCAATGTGCTGACACGAGGGCTGATTTTTCTAGACCTTCAGCGCTTCTGTTTTCACCAAAGTTAGTGACACCTAATTGGCGCAGGATCTCAACGTCGCTGACTGGATAAGTCTTTGTGACAGCAACAAGAGTGATCTCCTCTGTCTTGCGCAATACTCGTGCTGTCGCGTCATGGATGCGCGCTTGGACATCCGAAAGAGAGCGCGAAAGCTCTTCCTTACGATCAAGCCCTCTCATAACCACACAACTCCCACTTGACGCCCCGTCACACCATCTCTGCGATAAGAGTAGAGGTTCTTATCTTCAACGGTACATCTTCCTTCATCAATGACTTTAACCCCAAGGTGCTGCAATTGATCAATGAGAGCACGGGAGAGATTGAGAGCCAATCCCCCTTCGAGTGTCTTGGAAGCCGCAAGCGGAAAACTTCTCGTCACGTCATCATAGATATCTTGAAAGACTTCATAACACTGCCCGCATATTGATGGGCCAACAACTGCTGTGATATCAGATGCGCCACGAGAACGCATTTCTTGAATTGCTTCTAACGCAACGCCATTCATGAGTCCTTTACGACCAACATGGACGGCAGCAACTGTCTGTGAACTAGCCAGCAAAAGAGGAATGCAATCTGCAACCATCACTGCAAGGCCAATGCCAGCACTCTCTGTCACGAGTGCATCGGCTATCGGTTCGGCGATGATCTCTGCTCCTATGGAAGCAACAACGCTCCCGTGCACCTGTTCCATAAATTGAAGAGGCAAGCCAAGCAGATTCTCTAGCTCTGCTCGATTTGAAAGAACAATCGCTGGGTCGTCTCCTACATGAGTAGCTACATTGCGAGAAAGAAAAGCACCGGTGGATAAACCACCGGTGCGATCTGTAAAACTGTAATTCACTATTACTTCATAAAGTCTGGCACGTCGATCTCGTCTTCAGCAACGAGTTCTTCGAAAGTGACGCGCTTTGTAGGCCTACTTGCATCAAGATCCATAGCAACCACAAGAGGATCATTATCAGGAAGAGGATTTGCCACTCCACCCAGGGTCGCTGCATCGATGACAGGAACCGCAACCTTCTTTGGCTCTCCCCCATCAAATCCTGCCGCAATCACGGTAATACGGACTTCGTCCCCCAGGGCATCATCGATGGTGGTTCCAAAGATTATCCGAGCATCTGGATGAGCTGCGGCTTGAACAAGTTCGCATGCTTCATTGATCTCAAAGAGACCTAGATCTGAACCACCGGCAACTGAAAGTAAAACTCCCATTGCACCATCGATAGAAGTTTCAAGAAGCGGACTAGAGATTGCAAGTTCGGCTGCTCTGACCGCTCTGTTCTCTCCGCGAGCTGAACCAATTCCCATGAGAGCTGAACCAGCATCTGTCATAACAGTTTTCACATCTGCAAAGTCAAGGTTGATAAGTCCTGGTTGAGTAATAATTTCAGTAATTCCCTGAACACCTGAGAGTAGAACTTGATCTGCACTTCTAAATGCATCCACTGCGGTGATGTTGCGATCAGAGATTGCAAGGAGGCGATCATTTGGAATAACAATCAAAGTATCTACTTCACTACGAAGAAGTTCAATTCCTTCATCTGCTTGACGCATACGAATTTTTCCTTCAAAAGAGAAGGGGCGAGTAACAACGCCAATAGTAAGTGCGCCAAGATCGCGTGCAATTTTGGCAACAATCGGTGCGCCACCTGTTCCTGTGCCGCCACCTTCGCCAGCAGTTACAAAAACCATATCCGCACCGCGAAGAATCTCTTCTATCTCTTCCGTGTGATCAATTGCAGCTTGACGTCCTTTTTCCGGAGCAGCACCTGCACCTAAACCTTTTGTAGAAGTGCGACCAATATCTAACTTCACATCAGCATCACTCATCAGTAGATGTTGTGCATCTGTATTGATTGCAATGAACTCAACGCCTTTAAGGCCGACATCGATCATGCGATTAATCGCATTGACTCCTCCGCCACCAATTCCAACAACTTTGATGACAGCTAGATAATTCTGCGGTGCAGCCACGTGAGTCCTCCTTATGAACTATAAACCTCGCCTTGAGACTTACGATTCATCTCTCTAATAGCGGAAAACTTAGGCTGATCGAAGGCTGCAATCAAATACCGACTCGAACTAATTCCTCATCTACAACTTGAGAGTTATTTACAAAATTTATTTCTCAATTTACTTCACAACCTACTTCTCAACCTACTTAACGATGGGTGCATGTGGCGCGACCACATCAATCATTTTAATTTTCTTATTCTCTGGCAGTTTCAGAAGTGAGTTAATGACTGAGATTTTCAACGCCATATCTTGACTATCTCCCCATCGAATGACGATATCGCGGCCTTCGAGAGTTGAGTTGAGGGTAAAGGTGTTGGATGAAGTCGCCATCATCGAAGTGATGTATCTGCGGAAATTCTCTGGCAGCTGAGTAAAGAGCTCGTTAGCTTTCAGAGCGCTATCTGGGCTCTTCGCGGAAATGAGAGCGAGATCAGGATTTGAATATCCAGGCAATGAGAAGAGCTGACCTTCTTCATCGATTGTCTGGCCCGGCACTTGATCTGAATTGAAGAAGGCTAACGGCTCTCGTGGACTGATCTCGATTGCAACTACTCCGCTTAACCAGTTCCTAGAGATGGCAACATCTTTGACCCATGCAAGTTTTTCAATTTTTCTGGCAACCGATTGTGGATTTACTCGAGCTAGTTGTTGAGCCACCACGATCTGACTTTTCATCTCGATCTCGGCCTGTACTGCCGATGTAGGCGCTCCTAAGATCTCGACTTTCTTGACACTAAAAATCGAAGACCATCCCAAGAAGTACGCCAAAACCATAATAAGCACTCCCACGACCACCAACGGGGGTGAGAGATGCTTTCGAGTGCGCGCTGACATTAGCGAGAGGGCGGAGTTTCGAATCGTCGTTCAAGACCTTGGGCAATGATTGGCCCTAAGGAGTTCACATCGCCAGCACCCAAAGTGAGAATTACATCTCCAGGCTTTGCCATCGAGATTATCTCCTCCGATGCCTCAAGGAAATTAGGGATGAATTTTCCGCGTTGCATTTTTTGCGCAATAAGTGATGCGCTCACGCCAGCTATTGGTTTTTCACTTGCTGGATAAATTTCTAAAAGGATTGCAAGGTCTGCAAGGTCGAGAGTCTGCGCGAACTGGTCAAGAAATGCTTGAGTTCTGGAGTATCTATGAGGCTGAAAGATCACAAGAACACGACCATCTCCGGCATATCGACGGGCTGCTGTAAGAGTGACATCGATTTCAGTCGGATGATGACCGTAGTCATCGATCACTCTGATACCTGCGATACTCGCTTTGAGTTCAAATCTTCGTCCCGCACCTTGGAATGATGCCAAACCTTCAAGCAGGTCGGTCGCTGGCTGACCAAGAGCGAGTCCCATAGCTAGCGCTGCAGCTGCGTTGAGCAGATTGTGATGACCTGGAACTTGTAACTCAATCGTTCCCACCGCTCTTCCCTTCCATAGCGCACGCGCCTTTGAACCACCCGGCAACAACTTAATGGTGTCGATGAGTAGATCAGAGTTTTCATCTTGGCCATAGGAAATTTTGGTAGCAGCGAAATCGGTCGCTGCAATCCGTACCGCACCAGAATCGTCCTTGCAGTAGATGAAGAATCCCTCTGGGCTAATTGACTGCGCAAACTCAGTAAAAATATCCATCACAGATTCTTCAGTGGGAAAAAAGTCAACGTGATCATGTTCAACATTTGTCACGATTGCACTAAATGGGCGGTACTCCAAGAATGAGCCATCTGATTCATCTGCCTCAGCTACAAAGAGTTCCCCGGTACCGCGGTGAGCATTTGAACCTGAGGCGGTAAGAGATCCGCCTATTGCAAAGGATGGATCCACTCCGCAGGCTTGAAGTGCCACGGTGAGCATCGATGATGTTGTCGTCTTTCCATGTGTTCCTGCGACAGCCAAACTCTTACTCGAAGACATAAGAGTGGCTAACGCTTGTGCACGTGTCAGGAGTGGAACCCCTAATTCTCGGGCACGCTTTATCTCCGGATTACTTTCTTCAATCGCATTTGAATAAATTACGATATCTACGCCATCAAGATGTATGGCGTCATGACCGATATAAACCTCGGCCCCAAGAGCGCGAAGTGCTAAGACCACGGATGAATCTTTAGAGTCACTTCCAGATACAGAGAGACCGTGAGAGAGGGCGATGCGGGCCAACCCACTCATTCCCGCACCAGCGATTCCTATAAAATGAATACGCTTTCCAATCCATTGATCAAGATTCGCCTGAACCATCTTCTATCTTTCGCCAGCGTAAAGTTGATGTTCTGCTAAAGCTACGATTTTTGCTGCAGCCTCGAGATCGCCAAAATTAGGACAATCGCTGAATTTATCACTCGCAGCCAGCATAGAGTCAATATTATCGAGTAGCCAGCTGGCGGTGAATGAACTCTGTTCGAGAACGCGCGCGCGCCCCATCTCAACGAGATAATCAGCATTTACTGACTGTTCTCCGTTGCCAATAGGGAGTGGGATAAAGAGTGCGTATTTTCCAAGGGCACTGACCTCAGAGCATGTGATCGCTCCGCTACGTGCGATTACTAAATCGGAGGCAAGGTAGGCGGTAGCCATATTTTCTATATATGAATGTGAAATATATTTGTCATCGCTTGCTGGCAGATCATTTGCTGCTCCTACAGAGTGCACAATGGTGATCGGCTTATCTTTGATTAACTTTCGAGCATTTTCAATAACACTATTGATGGCTTGCGAGCCCTGTGAGCCACCGAAAACTAAGACAACCTTGTTCCCACTGTGAATTCCAAGATCACCCTTGGCCTTACCTCTGATTTCACTCCACGCATGTTCATCTGCACTCTGATGAGCAATTAGTAATGAGGTGATGTCATCGCGAAGGGGTAGACCAGTAATCAGCGCCTGGGCAAATGGCCCATGAGTAACTGGAGATCCCACAGCTAGTGCATCGGTATAGCGAGCTCCGAGTCGATTTGCCCAGCCAGGCTCTGCATTTGCTTCATGAATCACGATGGGAACCTTGAGTGATCCGGCTGCCAAGTAAGCAGGAGCACATACATAACCGCCGAAGCCGATAAGAAGATCTGCATCTCTAAGAATATTTTTACACTCACTCATAGAGCGGCGAAGTGAGCCCGGTACTTTCAGTAGATCTAGCGATAGCGACCGTGGAAGGTGGACACGTGTGATGAGTTCAAGGCTAAAGCCAGCTTCTGGAACAAGTTTTGTCTCCAAGCCAGAAGATGTCCCTAGAAATACGATCTGGTCAGCTGGATGAGTCTGCTTCCACAACCGCGCAACAGCAAGTGCGGGCTGAATATGACCCGCGGTTCCTCCACCGGCAAAAACTATCTTTCGAGATCTCATTTATCGATGCAGCCTTTGTGCGACAAAATTCTTCACTTCTAATTTGATTTCAGGCTCTCGAAGCGCACTCGATGCAATAAATGCGATGCCGAGATAGGTAGCAATCAGCGCCGAACCGCCATAAGAGAGCAGCGGCAGAGTAACTCCTACTACCGGAAGAAGACTTACAGCAGATCCAATATTGAGAATAGTTTGAATAGCAATCCATGATGCAATTCCTGCACATGCAAAGCGTGTAAATGAATCAGAAGATCGCATTGCAATTCGTAGTGAGCTGTAAATGAGCGTTCCAAGGAGTGCCAAAATGAAGAGCGTTCCGAGTAAGCCGAGTTCCTCACCAATTACAGCAAAGATAAAGTCGGTATGCGCTTCAGGAAGATTGCCCCACTTTTGTCTGCTTCCTCCCAGACCGACACCGAAAATTCCACCACTTGCCAGTCCTAAGAGGCTATGGGCTGGTTGCCATCCCTCATTCTTATATTGAGCGGGATCAAAGGGATCAAGAAAGACGCTCCAGCGCGCTGCGCGATATTGGGTTGTTGCAATAAAGAAACCGATTCCTAGCGCCGCAGTTGCAGTCAGCGTTCCAACCAAGCGCAATGGAATTCCTGAGACAAAGAGCAACCCGCCAAGAATTGCCATAAGAACAGATGCTGTACCGAGATCTTTGCCCCACATGACAAGTGCGCTAGCCACAATAAATCCTGGCGCGATGAGGGCCAAGACATTTACTCTCATAAAGCCGGCATTAAGTCGCGATGCCAGTATTTGTGAGGCCCACAAGATGAGTAGAAACTTAGCAAGCTCGCTCGGTTGAACATCGACTACCTTGAGAGAGATCCAGTTCTGGTTTCCATTGACGGATTTTCCAATTCCAGGAAGTCGCACGATAAGAAGAATCACAATTGAAATAACTAACCCAAATCGAGCGAGTATCTTCCATCGATCAAGGGAGAGTCGTGAAAGCACAATCGCCATCGGAATACAGAAGGCTAAGAAGATGAGTTGGCGAATAAAAATTGCCACCGATGAGCCCTTGGTATCGAGTGAGTAGATAGAGGATGCAGAGAAAACCATAATGAGACCAATAATTGAAAGCAGCCCTGTTGATATCACTAACCCATAAAAGGCGGCAGCAGGATTATGTAACTTGTTCTTGACCGGTGCCTTACTCATCCCAAAGCCTTCCGTACAGCATCCGTAAATCGATCGCCACGATCGGCATATGAAACAAATTGATCCATCGAGGCACATGATGGTGCGAGAAGAACTGTATCTCCTGCACCTGCGCACGACTTTGCAGCAGCGACGATGGCCTCCATAAATGAATTAGAGACTCCCCCGCGCTGATAATCAGATGGTGGGTCAATCTCAATCACCTTTACATGTGGAGCGTGCTCTGCCAGTGCTCTTGCAAAGAGGGCTCGATCTGTTCCAATAAGAATTGCAACTTTGATTCGTGGGTGTGCTCGTGCAACGAGGGCGCTGACATCTGCGCCTTTTGCTAAACCGCCGGCGATCCAAATCACAGAGAGTGCGGAAAGTATTGAGGCAGTGGCTGCATGTGGATTGGTTGCTTTCGAATCATCTATCCAGGTGATGCCATTGTCCTCTGCTACAACTTCGATGCGATGGCGACCAAGTGTGAATTCAGATAGCGCCGTGCCAATAGCCTCATGGGATACACCCACGGTGCGGGCTAATCCAGCGGCGGCTAAAGCGTTAGAAACATTATGCGGAACCGTTGGCTTCACATCAACTACCTCTGCAATCATTGACGCTTCTTGCGGATCTGAGACAAATGCACGATCGACCAGGAGCTCTTCTACAACACCAATTTCTCCAGGGCCAGGGGTATCGAGAGAGTAAAAGACCTTTCTGCCATTCCAATGAGTTGTGCGAGCGACAACTTCTTTATCATCACCATTGAGAATTGCCGTCATCGAACGGTCAAGAATTGAAATCTTTGCTTGAGCGTAACTCTCAAAACTACCGTGCCAATCCGTGTGATCATCTGCAATGTTAAGAATTGCTGAAGCTACAAACTCGGCGCGTTCTAACCAATGAAGCTGGAAACTTGAAAGTTCGAGTACAAGCACGTCATAGGCTTCAGTACCTTCTACACATTCAATGACTGTCTTGCCCACATTGCCGCATGCCACTGCATGAACTCCTCCTGCGCGCAGAGCTGCTGCTGTCATTTCAACTGTAGTCGTCTTTCCATTTGTGCCAGTAAGAGCCAACCATTTCTGTCCTGGGGATCGCTCTTCCTTGATTGCCCAGGCAAGATCTATCTCATTGAGCAATGTGACTCGAGTAGCTTGAGCTTTTTGAATAAGTGGATGGGACTCTTTCCAGCCAGGGGAGATGAGAACAAAATCAAAATCAGAGACGTTGACTGCCGATGGTTTTAGAATTGAGAATTCGTTATCCGTTGTGACTGTGTCATCAACAATCGTGACTTGTGCATCCCTGGCAATCAGAGCACGAGCAGAGGCAAGTCCGGTGACGCCAGCTCCGAGCACAAGAATCTTCTTATGCTTCAGATCTCGGGAGAAACTCATTGGTGATTCATCGCAGCCTTTAGCCTGCGATCCAATCTGCGTAGAAGAGACCTAGCCCACCTGCCACACAAAGACCGCCAATGATCCAGAAACGAATTACGATCGTTACCTCTCCCCATCCCATGAGCTCAAAGTGATGTTGCAGCGGAGCCATCTTAAATACTCGTTTGCCACCAGAAATTTTGAAATAAAGAGTCTGGATTATCACTGACATTGTGATGATGACGAATAGTCCACCTAGTGGAATCAACAGCAGTTCAATGCGCAGCATGGTGGCAATTCCGGCCAACGCGCCGCCGAGGGCGAGTGAACCTGTATCGCCCATAAATATCTTTGCAGGCGAAGCGTTCCACCACAAGAATCCAGTACACGCACCAGCAAAAGCTGCAGCTAATACTGCGAGATCGAGAGGGTCTCGCACTTGGTAACAATTGATGCCAGGTGTAACCGCACAGCTCTGCCCAAACTCCCACACACCAATTAATATGAATGAGACGAATGTAAGAACTGAAGCACCTGATGCAAGTCCGTCGAGACCATCTGTGAGATTGACACCATTACTTGTTGCAGTGACCATGAGGGCAACCCACACAACTACCAAGATCGCACCGAGAGTAATTGAGGTATCTCTTACTGTTGAAAGTTGAGATGAAATAGGTGTTAATCCATCTGAATCAGCAAACTTGGTTCCGAAGTATGCAAATACTGAAGCTACGACAACTTGGCCAATTAATTTTTGACGCGAGGTCAATCCCTGTGACTGTTTTCTTGAGACCTTAAGCCAATCATCTAAAAATCCTACTAATCCAAGTGCAACTACAAGTCCGATCACTAACCCTGCCGAAGCTGTGATGGCAGTTCCGCTAATGAGATGTGCGACGAGATAGGAAACGATGGAGGCGACGATAATGATGATGCCCCCCATTGTGGGTGTGCCGCGCTTAACGTGGTGAGATGACGGACCATCATCACGAATGATCTGGCCATATCCCTTCTTTGCTAATGCGCGGATTAAAAGTGGCGTACCGAAAAGTGAGAGTAGGAGTGCAAAGCCACCGGCTGCAAGGATTGTCTTCACTCTTCTTCTCCCCCTGCTACTCCTATTGGCAATTTTCTCTTAATAATTTCTTCAATCTCTTCTGCAAGAAGTTCAAATCTCTCTGATCGTGACGCTTTTACTAGAATTACATCTCCTGGTTCAATCTGCTCTGCAATGGCACGAGCGCCACTGCGATCACAGAGATGAAGGTTTGTTTGACCTTCGCCTTGCTCTGCGGATTGATATTCCGGTGCGTCTACACAGACAAGATGATCAATTCCCATCTGATAGGCAAGGGTGCCAACTTGCTGATGGGCTGTGGCTGAAGACTCGCCGAGTTCTGCCATTTTTCCTAGAAAGGCCCATGCGCGCCCACCTCGTTCTTGTGCAAAGAGAATCAGAGTGCGCAGGGCTGCCTCGACGGCATCTGGGCTTGCGTTATATGAATCATTGATCAGAAGCACCTCGGAGAATTCGTGAATCTCCATACGCCATTTGCTCTCGATGAGTGAAGTTGAGAGCGCTGTTGCTATCGAATCTATTGAGAAGCCAAGCGCGGTACCTACAGCTGCACAGGCAAGTGCATTTGAAATTTGGTGCTCACCCACAATGCGAAGACCAACTGCAGCTCGACCAGCAGGGGTTACCAGATCAAAGTGAGGGCGACCCTCGCGCATTTCAATCTCTGTGGCTCGGACGTCATCTGAGTGATCAGTTCCAAAGGCAATGGTGCGACCATCATGCAGGCCCCTCATAGCCTTGGTGTATGCATCGTACTGTCCCAGAATTGCAATCCCAGAACTCGAAAGTGATGAGATCAACTCTGACTTTGTCTCTGCAATCGCTTCCATTGAGCCAAATTCACCGACGTGAGCCATTCCCACTCGAAGAACAACGGCAATATCTGGCTGAGCAATTGATGCCAGATGTGCAATGTCGCCAGAGTGACGTGCGCCCATTTCGATCACTGCATATTTAGTCGTTGACGAGCAATCCAATACTGTCAACGGAACACCTAATTCATTGTTGTAATTTCCAGTTGGGGCAACGGTTTCGCCATGTTGGGAAAGCATGTGACGGAGTAGATCTTTTGTCGTTGTTTTCCCTTGTGAGCCAGTGATTCCAATAACCGTGAGATCTTTTAACTCTGATCGTGCAAAGCGCGCCAATAGAGTAAGTGCAGCCGTAACATCTTCAACAAGAACGTGTCGGTGAGCTACGGCACGAGAAGTGATTGCAAGAAGAGCTCCATGAGAAAAGGCATCCTCAACAAAATCGTGTCCATCAACTTTCTCTCCCCGCATCGCCAAGAAAATTCCGCCTTGCTCCACCTCAGAAGAATTCAAGGATGGAGCAGCAGTAACGAGAATGTCCTCACCTGATAGGGAGCCACCCATAATCTTGGCAATCTGCGATGCCATCATGGAGTTCATCGCGTTTCCTCTAGGATTTTTGCGAGCACGAGACGATCATCAAAATCTATTTTCTCACCCTTTATCTCTTGCCCGTTTTCGTGTCCTTTGCCTAGAACCAGAAGAGTGTCACCAGATTGGCAGAGTGAGACGGCGTAAGTGATCGCCTCGTGGCGATCGATGATTACTCGAGAAGGATCACCAATAGGCAGATGCTTGGTCATTTCTTCTAGAATTTCCTTAGGATCTTCGCTGCGAGGGTTATCGCTGGTGAAGATAGCGATTCCAGATTCCTCAATGAGAGCGCTTCCCATCAATGGTCGCTTCGAAGCATCGCGGTCTCCCCCGCAACCAAGAACGGCGATGACCTTTCCAGATGTGAACTCTCTTGCCGTTGCAATGACATTTCGTACCGCATCTGGAGTGTGGGCATAATCAACGAGCGCCGTGAAATCTTGACCACAATCAATGGATTCCATTCGCCCAGGTGCACCCTTAAGGCGTGGAATGAGCGCGGCGCAATCGAGTGGATCAATACCGCACTCTATGGCGATTGCTAGGACCAAAAGAATGTTATCTAGATTAAAAAATCCACGAAGAGTTGTTCTACTTTCGATCAGAATTCCGCCAGCACCACGAGCGGTAAAGGTAGTTCCACCAATAGTGGGAGTAATCGAAGTGAAGTGCCAGCTCGCCTTGGGATTATTGCGCGACAAGGAAGTAGCTGGAATCCCGCACTCGTTGAAAAGGCGTAATCCAAAATCGTTATCGATATTGATAAATGCTTGATCAGCATATTCCAAGGTAAAGAGGCTTGCCTTAGCCTTGAAGTAGCTCTCCATATCGTGATGAAAATCAAGATGATCTTGTGAAAGATTTGTAAATCCAACCATGGCAAAGTGTGAGCCCACCATGCGCTGCATTACCATCGCGTGGCTTGAAACTTCCATCACAAGATGTCGCAGGTGTCGCTCGCTCATTGTTGCAGCGAGGGCTTGCAACGCATCTGCCTCAGGCGTGGTTCGCGCACTAGCAACGCGATCGCGACCTATACGAGTCTGGACGGTCCCAATCAGTCCACTTTCTCGACCTGCTTCTTGGAAGAGTTGATAGAGCAAAGTGCTTACCGTTGTTTTTCCGTTGGTTCCAGTAATTCCAATGCTGATCATTTCCTGTATCGGTTTAGCGTAGAGAGTTGCACTAATGAGTGCACCTGCGGTGCGAGCGTCTTGGGCAACAATCACAGGAAGTCCGATAGCAATCTTGGCGCCTTCCGCATCCGTGACAATTGCTCGAGCGCCTCGAGAGATAGCGCTGGAAGCAAAGCGTGCTCCATGAGTTTTTTCTCCCGGGTAGGCAAGGAAGAGATCTCCCTCAACTACATCACCATCACTTGAGGTTGCACCGGAAAATGTCAGAGAGGGATCAAGATCAATCTTTATACTTATAAGACGAGATATTTCTTCCACTGAAATAGTGTGACCAAGGAGTGGGCGCATGGCTTATCCCCTCGAACTCGCTTGAGAAATCTTTGTCGTCTCTGCCTTCTTCTCTTCACGAGCTTTCTTATCTAGTTCAGCTTTGTTGAGTGCTACTGGCAGCACTGCTGTTCCTGTTGGTGCGATATGTCGACTCTGCAGAACAAAGGTCATTACCTTTTTAAATACTGGTCCGCCAAGTGATCCACCGTAGTACGCACCCTTAGGATCCTGAATCGTTACGTTAATAACATAAGCTGGTGCATCAGCAGGTGCAAAACCAATAAAGGAAGCTGTATAGCCGCTATAACAGCCACAATTCTCGTTATAACGCATTGCTGTTCCAGTCTTTCCGGCAACTCGATATCCTGGAATCGCCGCACTCGGCGCAGTTCCGTTAGCTGATACAACGCTCTCCATCATAATTCGCATCTTTGCTGCAGTCGCTGCACTCACAACTTGAATACCTTTTTCATTTTTGAATTGAGTGAAGTTGCCAGATGCGTCACTTGTTCCAGCAATTACTGTTGGGGAAACTCGAATGCCGTTATTTGCAAGGGTTGCGAAGATACTCGTTGCTTGCATTGCATTCAGTGAATATCCCTGTCCAAAAGCAACTGTTGGAGCAGTCGTTCCAGACCAATCTTTGACCGCTAATAATTTTCCAACGTTCTCACCTGGAAGGCCTGCACCAGTCTTTGCGCCAATTCCAAATTTAGTGAGGTAAGAGTGAAGAGTGTTATTACTCATCGTTTCAGCAATCTTAATAGTTCCGGTATTACTTGATACTGCAAGAATTCCTGCCGTGGTTAATTTTTGAAGTGGATGACGATCGTGATCCCTAAAGTCTTCGCCACCCCGGCGAATCTTGTAAGGAACATCGAAGACAGTTTCTGGAGAGATAGCACCCTCTTCCAAGGCTGCAGCCAGTGTCATCACCTTTCCGGTTGATCCAGGCTCGTAGACATCTTGTACAGAAGGATTGCGCATCAATTCTAAAGATACGTTCTTGGTGTTATTTGGATTAAAGGTTGGAGCAGTTGCATGAGCCAATACTGCTCCAGTTCTTGGATCCATGACAATCACAGTGCCGCTGCTTGCTCGTGCGCTTTTTACAGCTTCAGCAATCGCCATGGAGGCAACCCACTGGATATCCCGGTCAATTGTGAGTCTCACTGTTGTTCCGGCTTGAGCAGCAATAATTTCAGATTGTGATCCAGGAATTTCCGCACCACGTCCTGTTGCATACGAATATGCGCCAGGAACTCCAGTGATCGATGAATTCATACTCAACTCAACACCAGAAGCGCCTAATCCGTCTTTGCGCACAAAGCCAACGAGTGAAGAAACTAGATTTCCGGAAGGATATTCACGAACATAATTACGTTCAGGGAAGAATCCAGCAATTCTTTTGTCGTACTCGTTATTGCTCAGCGTTAAATTATATTTA
Source organism: Candidatus Planktophila sp. (assembly GCA_964202195.1). Classification (GTDB taxonomy): domain Bacteria; phylum Actinomycetota; class Actinomycetes; order Nanopelagicales; family Nanopelagicaceae; genus Planktophila. The sequence goes on from CAXNHI010000008.1 coordinate 13,631, forward strand.
TCAATCGCTAGAGAAAGTCGATTCCATGTACTTGGCTCAGCGCTCTCAAGCACCATGGAGTAACGCTTGACTCCTGTGATCGCCGTGATTACTTCTTCTTCAGTAAGACCAAGAATTGGAGCAGCAAAGGCTGCCACTCGAGCATGATCTTGAATCATCTTTTGGTCCACAACAATGTTTATCGCCGAGACGCTTCGAGCAAATGCCACACCATTGACATCGGTGATATCTCCTCGAGGAGCTGCAATCACCCGGGTTTTCTCCATCTCGTTTGCCGCCTTGAGAGTGTATTCAGCAGCTTGAATTCCCTGAATCTGAACAAGCCGTGCAGCAAAGAGAGTAAAAATGACTAACAAAATAATAAAGAGAGTGCGGATGCGCTTCATCGAGAGTTCAAAATTACCCACGTGTAATCCCACTCTCATCCGTGACTACAGGCATCTCTTGTGTGAGATTAAGGAATGTTGGATCCTCAGATGGACTCATGCCCAGCGCTGCTGCTTGATTAGCCAACGCTTGTGGGGATGAATACATCTCCATTGTGCGGGAGATTGCCTCACGTTGGTCTGCAATCATCTTTGACTCTAATTTCAACTCTGAGAGAACAAATGCGTCTTGAGCCAGCAAGGTTCTTACTCCGAGAAGAGACAGGAATCCAATGATCGCTACTAGCGTTAAGAACTTAGCGAAGTACTTGTGTGTGGCTTGGGCTCCCTCTGATGTCTGAGGAACGATCTTGAGTAGTGCACGCGCAGAATGTGTGACAACACGTTCGCGGGTCTGCTGAGCGAGTGCGGCGATAGACATTATGCGGCCACCCTCTCTATTGCACGAAGGCGGACCGATGTTGAACGTGAGTTTTCATCTTGTTCAGCTTGGCTAGCTTTCTCGCTGGCCTTGATCACGAGTGAAA
>CAXNHI010000009.1:0-14315 GCA_964202195.1 Candidatus Planktophila sp.
TGGGCTAGCGATCAGGCTAGCTGCGGGCGTAGGCCGAAAGTCTGCCCGATATCCGAGCAACCTTCACACCCCCTGGAAGGCTGATCTCGCCTTGACCGTGCCATGAGGTGACCAGCGCCTCAACTGCGCTCACATGATCGGCGGTAATCGAGCCCATCGGAGCTCCTTGAGCGTAGATCGCCCTACGAATCAGACGAGTGCGAATGGCTTTAGGTAGCCCTGCGAGAAATTCGATCTCAAGGGATGCGAGGTCGTGGCCCTGCGCGGTGCGATCTGTGAGTTGATCAAGGGCATCAGCGTCATCGCGAAGAAGAGATGCGGTGCGAGCAAGAGCTTCTGCAATTCCTGGACCAATCTCTTTCTCCATTACTGGAAGTACTTGAGTGCGCACACGAACGCGAGAAAATTCTGCGCTGAAATTATGTGGATCACTCCATGCATCTAAGCCGAGATCTTTACATGCTTGCTCGGTAACTTCTCGTGTTACTGATAATAAAGGTCGAATAATTTTTCCATTGACTGCTGCCATTCCAGAAAGTGATCGCGCACCAGAGCCACGCGCTAAACCTAAGAGCACACTCTCTGCTTGATCATCGCGAGTATGCCCAAGATAAATCTGAAGCGCATCACGTTGATCAGCAATTGCGTGCAGAGCTGCATATCTTGCGTCTCGCGCACCAGATTCAAGTCCAGAGCTCTGATCAACGTTTACTTCTTGAGAAATAACTTCGCTGAACCCAATTCGCTCTAACTGATTGATAACTTTACGTGCCTGAATATCAGAGCCATCTTGGAGTTGATGATCAATAGTTACGCCAATGCAGGTAGTTAATAGTTCTTTACTTTCGGCAAGAAGAGCGCCCGCTAGTGCAAGTGAATCAGCTCCGCCAGAGACTGCAACAAGAATCCGATCACCTGCAGATAGCGTTGCTAAGTGAGGGCGCACCGCAGAGCGAAGTTCTACAAGTGCGTGTGTCATATCTTAGTTTGCTACATCTCTTCGGGAAAAGAGTATGGCGGCAACAATTCCACCGACTCCGATATAGATCGCAGCAAGAGTCATTCCATGTGAGTAGCTCACTTGTGGTGTGCCACCTACGGCGATGACATTTAACTGACTTCCTGGAAGCCAGTCGAGGGTGGAACTCTTAACCGCACCGAGTATGTTTTCGATGATTAGAATCCAAATAACACCGATTGAAATTGCGCTAATTGGCGAACGAAGTAAGAGACCCATGATCATTCCTATAACTCCAAATCCAACGACGGAGATCGATACATTGATAAAAGTTTGAGCAATCTGCGACCAACCATCAGAGGTAAACCAGAGTGCCCGCTCTACTTTCGCTCCAGGAGCTAAAAGGTACGACAAAGCAATTGAGACAACCCCAGAGACTAAAACCATGAGAAGAGCAAAGAGCTTCATAGAAATCAATTTGCCAGCCAGAAGTCGTAAGCGACCAGGTTGACGAACTAGGAGATTACGTAAAGTTCCATATGTGTACTCCTGCGCAGTTTGCGCGGCAAAAACACAGTAGGCAATAATGCCAAGCAAGCTTGCAACGTTAGAAAATCCGATAACTGATCCACCAAAGGAAGAGAGCATCTCGCGAGAAATTGGATTTGCAGGATCGGAATTTCCTCGTGGAGAATCAATAAGAGTGAAGAGTAGAGTGGTAAAGAGGTTGGTGAAAGAGAGTGCAGCACCAATCGTTCCAAAAAATAACGTCGGCCTACGTAGTTTGCGCCATTCAGCTCGGACGACGCGAATCACTTCTTATCTCCTGTCATTTCAAAGAATGTCTCTTCAAGGTTAGGTAGCTGCGGCGAAAGCTGGGTTAGGACAATTCCCGCCTCAAAAGCCTTCTTATTGAGTATCCCTGCCCAATCGGCTGGTCCCTCAATGTGAGCGACGCCAGATTGAATGTGTGCCTTATGCCCATCAGCAACTGCGATTGCAACGACTTTATCCAAATCATTTATATTTTCAGTGCGTACCAACATAAATGGTTGTTGCGCTTCAAAGAGTTGCTGGATAGGACCGGCAAAGACAACTTCACCTTTACGTAGCATCACGATGTAATCACTGATGATCTCAAGCTCTGAAAGTAAATGTGATGAGACGAAAACAGTTGTGCCTTTATCTGCCAGCCCGCGCAATAAGTCACGAATCTCTTGGATACCTTCAGGATCAAGGCCATTAGTTGGTTCATCAAGAATCAAGATCTTTGGCTCTGGCAATAAAGCTGCCGCAATTCCTAAACGCTGTTTCATTCCAAGTGAATATTTTTTGAATTTAGATTCTGCACGATCTGCAAGTCCCACAGTTTTAAGAACTTCCGCTACTCGCTCGTGACTAAATCCTCCGAGAGTTGCTAACACATGAAGATTTTCAGCACCTGATAGAGCTGGATAGAAGGCAGGACCTTCGATCATCGCGCCAACATGTTTGAGGTACTCATCTGGATCGCTAATTGAATGACCCAAGATCTGTCCAGTGCCACCAGTCGGTGAGATCAAGCCAAGCAACATTCGAATTGTTGTGGTTTTCCCAGCACCATTAGGGCCGACGAAGCCACAGATGCTCCCTAGGGGGACTTCGAAGTTGGCATGTGAGACAGCAAATCGAGAATCGTATTTCTTGCTAAGGTCTTGGACTGAGATGGCAATTGTTTGAGCGTGCATGTAGGGAATATACCCTGCGCAGATTAAGATCTCGCCATGAGCAAAGAGGTCTGGGGCTATCAGCCTCGTAATGCGCGACCAGAGCCGGATTGGGAAGTTAATCCCCAAACGGCTGCTGTCCGTGCCGGTCTTGCGCGATCTGGGTTTGGTGAGACCGCGGAAGCGCTCTACCTCACTAGCGGATTTACATATTCATCTGCTGAGGAAGCAGTTGATTCATTTACTGATGAAACAGATCACTACCTTTACGGCCGATTCCACAACCCCACCGTTGCAATGTTTGAAAAGCGTTTAGCTGCAATCGAAGGCGCTGAGTTCTGTGTAGCAACCGGTTCAGGAATGTCTGCCATGTTCGCATCAATTGCCTGCATGGTCAGCGCTGGCGACCATGTTGTTGCATCAGCTTCAATGTTTAGTTCATGCCATGTTGTGATTACAGAATTTCTTCCTAAATGGGGCGTTACCTTTGAATTGGTTAAAGGTAATGATCCTGCTGCGTGGGCAAAGGCACTGAGCAAGCCAACAAAGGTTGTCTTTATTGAAACTCCAAGTAATCCTTTGCTAGATATTGTTGATATCAGAATGGTAAGTGATCTTGCGCATAAAGTTGGCGCCACTGTTATTGTCGATAACATCATGGCTTCACCTATTTTGCAGAAGCCTCTCCAACTTGGTGCTGATGTAATTATGTATTCAGCAACTAAACATATGGATGGCCAGGGTCGCGTACTTGCTGGTGCGATTCTTGGGTCGTTTTCATATATTCATGAGCATCTTCTTCCATTTGTTCGTCATACTGGCCCAACATTGAGTGCATTTAATGCTTGGGTATTGGTGAAATCTCTCGAGACAATGGATATGCGTGTACGTCGCATGAGCGAGAACGCACAAGCAATCGCTGAATATTTAGAGACGCGTCCAGAAATTAAAACTGTACGTTATCCCGGACTTCCTTCACACCCAGATTACGCATTGGCACAACGCCAGATGAGTGGTGGAGGATCGACCATCGGCATTGAGTTCGCTGGGACCATAAAAGATGCATTTAAAGTCATGAATGCGCTGCGCATTATTGATATCTCTAACAACCTTGGAGATAGCAAGTCTCTGATAACTCATCCTGCATCAACAACTCATCGCCGATTGAGCCCAGAAGTTCAATTAGATATGGGAATTACACCTTCTGTGGTGCGACTATCTGTCGGCCTTGAACATGTCGATGACCTAATTAAAGATTTAGATCAAGCTTTTAAGAGCTGAGCAATAACAAGTAAGGCTGAAAACAAAGTCAAATATGTGATTGACCAGTGAAAAATCTTTAACGCAACTGCATTGTAATTCTCCGAATTTTCCTTCAGTTGGACAAGTTGTAACGCAAAAACTAAACCGAGGGCAATCGTGATTACCATCGCCCACCATTGCAGCTCAGTGAGATAGATAAGCGCAACAGAGCTAACAATCATTGCAACAGTGTGAAACCACATATTCCGAACGACGATATTGCGTGCTGCAATTACTGGAAGCATTGGAATCTTTGCTGCTTCGTAATCATCCTTGTACTTTATTGCTAGCGCCCAAAAGTGTGGGGGTGTCCAGAAGAAAACAACGAAGAAGAAGGTAACGGCTGCCCAAGAAAGTGAATTAGTAACAGCAGCCCAACCAATCAATACAGGCATGCACCCGGCTGCACCACCCCATACAATATTCTGAGATGTATGGCGCTTAAGAGCCATCGTGTAGACAATGACGTAAAAGGCGATTGCAACTGCCGTAAGAATCGTTGCAAGAGGTTCTGTGTAGATCCAAAAAATAGTAAGTGATAGCGCACCAATTACTGTTGCAAAAATAGTTGCATGTAATTTACTCAGCGCACCCGTAACAAGTGGACGTGCAGAAGTTCGCTCCATTAACTTATCGAGATCACTCTCTAGGACCATATTAAATGCATTTGCACTTCCGGCAGCTAATGTGCCACCAACAAGGGTTGCAATTAATAAACCTAAAGATGGAATACCTTTTTCGGCCAGGATCATCGCAGGAATGGTGGAGATAATAAGAAGTTCAACTACCCGCAGCTTCATCAGGGATATATAAGCGCGCAGGAGGACCATGACGCTAGATTACCCAGCAAATCTGCTCTCTGTTCTCAGAGCGCTTTAAGATTCGATCGCTACCTTGCTCATAAGAAGAGCGAGAGAGACGGATGACACAGTGGTTTCGATGGGGCCAAGTGATGTCCCAGTGGCTCCACATGTTGCTTCTCAAGTCGGGGTCCTTCCAATGGCGATTAAGATATTCATATGAGACGAGCACTTGTAGCCATTGTTGCTGCAGGCACACTCTCTTTTGTGGCACCTGGAGTGCAAGCAACTGAGACAGCCACAACAACTATTGCTACTTCAAAGATGAAAGTCATCTCAACCATTAATGGAAATATCGCACCAAAATCAGTTCTTTCATCTGGAACTGGTTTAGTCAGTGCGCACAACATGATGTATCGCCATTCGGTGACAATTTATGACACAACCAAGAACGCTCTTCTCGCAACAGTTGCCGATACTGTTCGACTTTCAGATTTTGGATATAAGAAGTACAGCGGAAGTTATAAAGGTGCTCCTGTTGAAGGTGCATTTAGCCCTGACGGCAAATATCTCTACTTTACAAATTACGCCATGTATGGAAAAGGATTTATTAAAGAAGGAACTGACAAATGCAGTCCAGCAGATGGTTATGACACAAGCTTTCTGAGCCGCGTAAATCTTACTAATTACACAATTGATGCGGTCTATCCAGTTGGATCTGTTCCAAAGGTCTTGAAGGTAACTCCAGATAATAAGTACATTTTGGTCAGCAACTGGTGCTCATACACAGTGACTGTGATTTCAGTTGAGTCCGGAAAGACCGTTCAGAATATAAAGATCGGTCGATATCCACGCGGTATCGCAATCACTAAGGACAGTCTTTACGCCTATGTTGCCGAGATGGGTGGGTCTGGCATTCACCGCATTAATTTGCAAGATTTTTCTAAGACATTCATTCCTGTGGGATCAAACCCACGTGCGCTTGTACTTTCACCCGATGAGAAGACTCTCTACGTCACACTCAATATTTCAGGCAAGGTTGCTGCATGGGATTTAGTTGCAGGTAAATTAATTAAGACGGTCACCACAGGTAAAGCGGCACGCAGTCTAGATATTTCAGATGATGGATCTGCCCTCTTTGTCGTTAACTTTGGCAGTGGAACCATGTCTAAAGTGCGGGCATCAGATCTAAAACTTATTCAGACAATTAAAGTCTGTAACGAACCGATCGGAATTACCTTTGATGCGCCATCGCAGAACACATGGGTAGCTTGTTACGGTGGATCAATTAAGGTGTTATCGAACTAACAGCAGTTTCGCTCTCGGTTATTGGTTCAAACGGAAGGGCAATTCTTCCTAAATACCGATCGAGAGTATCTCTGGCGATTTTCGCCGCTGAATAGGTGCGAGAAAGACGATCAGCTAGAACTACAAAGACGTATTCACGATCTCCAGACTCAATATATCCAGCTAACGTCACTGTTCCATTGAGAGTCCCTGTTTTTGCGTGGACTAATCCAACAGCATTGGGTGCAGTCTTAATAAAACGCTCATTGAGAGTTCCGTTAACACCACCGTCTGGAAGACTCTCGATCACACCAGCAAATCGGGGATCTTTGTAAATCTTCACAAGTAAATCGCCGAGCAACTTAGCACTCACGCGATTATCGTGTGAAAGTCCGCTGCCATCTTTAACAACCAACTTAGATGATTCAATCTCTAGATCTGCTAATACCTTTTCGTAAACTTCGGCAATACCTTCTGTATTTCCTTTAAATCCCGCCGCTTTAGCGGCAAATCGTGAGAGGCGATCTGAAAGTACGTTATCGCTCCACTGCATAAAGTAATGAGTCATTTGCTGCACAGTGGGAGAAGCGCTATTCATCACTGGTTCTAATGTCAGGTTCTGTGCTTCAAGTGCTGTCACCGGTTTGAGATTTACATAAACTTTTTTGCTCTTGAGATAGACCTTCATATTTTTTGCTTCACTATCGTAGATACCGTTGTAGTAGATAGTCATCTTTTTAACCGGTGCACCTGCTCGGCTCTCAAGCTCAACATGCGCGCGGTATGCCAAATACTTCAAGGATGTCTGTCCTAATCGTTTGGCGTTATAAGCGTTAAAAGTTGCCCAGGGATCCATCTCTCCTTGTATTACGACTGAATTTGTCTTATCTGAAAGGGCTAGCGAAGTTTGAAAGCGCATCGCTGGATCGAGATACTGCGCCACCGATACTCCGGCAAGTAATTTCAAGGTGGAGGCAGGCTTTCGCATGGCATAGCCATTGGACTCAAAGAGTTGTTCACCCGTTGAGGCATCAAAGAGAATCACAGATGGATTCTTTAACTTGGGATCAGCTGCAAGATTGGTAAAGACTGTTGTGGCACGAAGAGGATCAAATGCTAAAACGGGTTCGCTAAAAATCACTCCAAGCGTTAAGGCAGCGATGAGTGCCTTAATAAACCTCGTCTCCACGGTGGCTCCATTCGGTAACCGGATATGCGAATTCTCTTACCTAGTTTAGGGTTATCTCATGGAAATCAAGACCCCTGCAACGATCGGACCTGGAGAATTTTTTCCAGTTGTAGGAGTTGGCCCTCATGAAAAACCATGGCCTACGGGTGATCAATATGATCCTGAGCTACTTGAAAATGGCGATAGACGAAATGTCTTAGATAAATATCGCTACTGGAGCGTTGAAGCAATCGTTGCTGATCTCAATTCAAAGCGTCACGATTTACAGATTGCAATTGAAAACTGGCAACACGATCTCAATATTGGTTCAGTAGTTCGCACAGCTAATGCTTTCAATGTCAGCGCTGTACATATTGTTGGAAAGCGCGATTGGAATAAGCGCGGTGCAATGGTGACAGATAGATATCTCACCGTAATTCATCACCCAACCATCGCTGACTTTGCGACTTGGTGCGGTGAAAACAATCTGCCAATTATTGGCATCGACAATGTTCCATCGTCAAAACATTTAGAGGGTGCTGCCCTTCCAGAAAAATGCGTACTACTCTTTGGCCAAGAAGGAGCTGGCATGTCAGATGAAGGCGTTGCAGTCTGCGAAGTGCTCTATGCCATTGAGCAATATGGATCTACGCGATCAATGAATGCTTCAGCTGCAGGAGCTATTGCTATGTATCACTGGGCGTTGCAGCACTTGCCACGACCTATCTAAGAAAACCTATCTAAAAAAACCTATCTAAAAAAACCTAGTTTCCTAGCGGCTGAAGTTCGACATCTGCGAGAGCTTCGCGCACAGCAACTAAGCGACGCTCAACTTCATCCGCTTCTTCGGTGCGGCCAAGTGCGCGCATTACAACAACCATACGGGTTTCAATATCGAGGATGAATTCAAAGTCCTTAGGCTCATCTTCAGCGATGATCTGAAGTACTCCATCGAGGGTTGCTAAGCCTTCTTCAAGCTTTCCAAGAAGGATCTCAGCTTTGCCATATTCAAAGAGTGCGAAAGTCTCACGACGATGATCGTGTGCTGTCTCAAATACATCCACTGATTTGCTTGCAGCTAGGAGAGCTTTTTCGCCATCACCCAACCAGTTGTAGCACGATGCAATCTTCTGATCACAGCGTGCAACGTGAAGTACTTCTTTCTCGCTCTTAAAAATTCTGCGTGCCTCTATAAATGCTTCAAGTGCATCGTCATAGTGCTTGAGTTCACGGTGGGCCATTCCAAGAAGGTGAAGATCATTTGCTGCACCAATTTGATTTCCATCAACTAGATGCTCTTGCGCGCACTCTGACATTGTGGCAATTACATCGTCATACTTCTTTGAGCTGTACCACCACTCACCTAAGGTGCAGGCAAGCTCTAGCGCAATGGGAGATTTACTCTCGCGCAGAAGTTCTACCGCCTTGCTCATTGCAGTTGCTGCTTCATCGATGCGCTTGAGTTGATTGAGGTTGTAACCAATTGCAGAATATGCCTGCGCTAAACCTTCACTTGGTGCACTTGCGCCCATCTCGGCGTAAATATCGCGAGCAGTTTCAGCTAGTGCGAGCGCTTCGTCGTATTGGCCACGTGCAAATATGCGAGCGCTGAGTTCGTAATAAGTCTCTGCGCGATCTTCGCCTTCGGTCTGCGGGATGCGATCCCACAACATCTCTTCGGTAACAATGTCGTTGCGATCGTCGCGATCATCCTGGTTGTCATCACTGCTCATGAAAACCTCCCCGTCGTAGGACCTGCCTTGCAAGCGCACTGTATCCCTGCTCACAGCCCTTTGCAGGGGAATTCCCCTTGTGTGAAAGCGAACTCCTCATTCAAATGGCAGATGCGAATCGTTTGCATTAACCTTTACCCATGCATATCCCTGATGGATTCATCGATATCCCGACCTCGGCCGCCTTCGCCGCCCTGTCGGCTGTAGGCGTGGCAGCGAGCCTCAAAGGCGCTGCACGCTCACTCGACGAGAAGACCGCGCCCCTTGCCGGCCTTACCGCAACATTTATCTTCGCTGTTCAGATGCTCAACTTCCCTGTCGCAGCTGGAACAAGTGGCCACCTTTTGGGTGGAGCCCTGGCTGCAATTTTAGTTGGGCCCTATGTTGCAACGCTCTCTCTGACGGTGGTCTTACTGATGCAGGCGCTGCTCTTTGCAGATGGTGGCCTCAGTGCAGCAGGTTTAAATATTTTCAACATGTCACTACTCGGTGTGTGGTTTGGCTACGGAGCATTTTTACTTGCCAAGAAGATCCTTCCAAAGAATAAGGTTTCGATCACAGCCGCTGCAGCATTTGCAGGTCTTATCTCCGTGCCAGCTGCCGCACTTGGCTTTACCTTGCAGTACGCACTTGGTGCAACCGCTACTTTTTCAATAACCACAGTTCTTACCGCAATGGTTGGAACTCATATCCTCATCGGAATTGGTGAAGCAATTATCACTGGGCTATCTGTAAGTGCGGTGATGGCAAGCCGACCAGATCTAGTTTTTGGATATCGCGGGGCGAAGAAAAATCTAGAAATCCGTCAGGGTTGAAATGAAGAATCGTTTAGTTGCAGCTGGACTTGTGCTCTCACTTGTACTTGCAGGTGGAGCATCTTTCTACGCATCTTCACAACCAGATGGTCTTGAAAAAGTCGCCGGCGATGTTGGCTTCTTAGATTCAGCTCAAGAGAGCGCCGTCGAAGATAGCCCGCTTGCAGGTTACGGAGTAGCAGGAGTTGAGAACGAAAGAATCTCAAACGGTCTTGCTGGTGTCGTTGGCGTTGTATCGACTGCCGCAATTTCTTTCGGCCTCTTCTATGCACTGCGCCGATTTAAAAAGGATCAGCCATAAACGCCAAAGTGGAGCACCAGCATCATCATGGTCATGATGTGGGTGAACGCCTCTATATCCATCGCCACTCTTTAGTTCATCGCCTGCCCTCACACGTAAAAATAGTGGCTGTTTTAGCCTTTATTGTGGTCTCGGTTGCCACCCCGATCACGCGCTGGCAAGCATTTATCGCTTACTTCCTCGCGATCTTTGTCGTATCTCTCGTAGCAAAAATCCCAACTTTAACTTTACTTACACGTGCCCTAATTGAGATTCCATTTATCTTCTTCGCAATTCTGATGCCATTTTTTGGTGCGGGTGAGCGCTTTGAGATTGGACCACTTAATCTCTACCGCGAAAGTTTGTTAGCCGCAGCTGCGATTGTCATAAAGGGAACTCTTGGTGTCTTGAGCGCTGTTGTACTTTCAACAAGTACTACAGCTCGAGAGTTGCTCAGAGGACTTGAAAAGTTACATCTACCAAAACTCATGGTTCAGATCGCAGCCTTTATGTTGCGCTATGTCAATGTGATTAATGATGAGATGGAGCGGATGAAAGTCGCGCGAGAATCTCGTGGCTTTATCGCAACTGGTATGAAGGATTGGAAAGTTCTTGCAACTGCTGCATCAGCTCTCTTTATTCGTTCCTACGAGCGAGGCGAACGCGTGCACCTGGCAATGCTCTCTCGCGGATACACAGGAGTCCTTCCCCACGATCTGAGTGAAGGTGCAACGTTGCGTATCTGGGCACAAGGATTGGCTCTTCCTATTTTTGCCGCCGCAATTCTTCTCATAACTTCAGTGATCGGATAACTCATGACAACCCAACCAAGTCTGCTCATTGAAGAGTTAGCTTTTGCCTATCCCGATGGCAATCAAGCGCTCTTTGGCGTAAACCTTCGCATTGAACGCGGGGAGCGAGTTGCTTTACTTGGTCCTAACGGTGCGGGTAAGACAACCCTTGTCATGCATATGAACGGCATCCACCCTGCAGAGCATGGCAAGGTCAGCGTTGCCGGCGAAGTTATCGACACCACAGATAAGGATCTGCTTCGTCGGATCCGCGGCAAAGTTGGCGTGGTTTTCCAGGACCCTGATGATCAGTTGTTTATGCCTACCGTGGGCGAGGATGTGGCCTTTGGCCCTTACAACATGGGTATTCGCGGAGCAGAGCTAGATAAGGCTGTCGATGAAGCTCTTGCAATGGTCCACATGTCTGAATTTAAAGAACGCCCTCCACATCACCTTTCATTCGGACAACGTCGTCGAGTTGCAGTTGCCACGGTGCTTGCAATGAAACCTGAAATTCTCGTTCTTGATGAACCATCATCGAACTTAGATCCAGCTGGACGTCGTGAATTGGCAGAGATTTTACGATCACTCGATGTCACGATCGTGATGGTCACCCATGATCTGCCATATGCCTTTGAATTGTGTGAGCGATCCGTGATATTAAGTGGTGGTGTGATTGTTGCAGATGGAAAAACGAGTGAGATTCTTAAGGATCAATCGCTGCTGGCAAAGCACAGACTTGAGCTACCGGTGGGCTTCTCTCTTTAAATTTAGATAAGAGCTAGTGAAAGTGCTTTCTTTGCAGCTTCTTTACGATCACTTACCGAGAGCACCTGATAGATGCGCATCGTCTCGTGACGAATTGTGCTCACGCTAAATCCAAGCTCATTTGCTAGCTCGTGATTGGTTTTTCCTTCAACCATTCCACGCAAGATTGATACCTGGCGCGGAGTAAGTTGATCTGGACCTGCTTCGATTCGCTCAACAATGCTGCGAGATGTACTCGACCCTTGTTCATGCGCAAGAGAAAGATATAGTCCGAGAGCGACAGCATAATTGCGTGCAATCTCTTCGACTGAAGCTGTATCTGCAACTGGATTTGAAAAACGAATAACAAGATAGCCGTGGACTGCTCCGCGTTCGCGAAGTTGAATCATCAGTAAATTCCTTGATGAATTCCAAGGCTCAGAATTCTTGCCAAGGGCAATCAGAGCCTCGTCGTTATCCCACGAGCGCCAAGCTTCACTCGGAAACGTCTGACTTGCTTTGCCGGCATCGAATCCATATTCACCTAAGAACTCGAGTGAATCATCTGCGTGTAAGCGTCCAATTCGGGCACAGCAGGCACCCTCTGACGCCATGTATTCCATGACCAGGGCGCGAGAAATCTCATCGCACGTTGGGTGATAGCTCAGCCAATCGATAAAGGTGCGAATGTCGCGCATTAGTGCCACCCCGGTTCAATTGCGGCCCACAATAGACCGTCAATCTACTTACCGCTGAATGGTCACCTATTTATGCGGGGTTAGCCCTATTATGACTGGTCAAATCTCGACTGGTCGTAGAATGGTCAAGTCTGGTGCGAGGGGTGAATTTCTATACGGGTGGGCCCAGACGGGCTCGAACCGTCGACCCACGGATTAAAAGTCCGTTGCTCTACCGACTGAGCTATAGGCCCCAACTGCATGTAAATGCTCGCAGATTCTAGCGGAGTTTTGGGAGTTCTAGCGCCCTCGGGCAGCGCGCTGCAAGCGGTCACAGATAGCGATGGCAAGGCCATCTCCTTGCGGTTGGTCGATGCAGATGCGGCCCAACTTTTGTGAATCACCTTCGCGGAGTGATGTGTAAAGAATGCGCGCATAATCTTCAATTGATTCTGGAGCAGCTAATCGAATTACTCCTGCCGGTGTTGGTTTATCACTCATCGCGATGTATCCATCACCGGTATTTGGTTCTGTATCAAGTACAACAGTTGCTTCTGGCGCATAGTGATTTTCAAGTGAACCGCTGACCCGAATTTCTGATTGCACATCAGTAACTTTGAGTCCTGTTACTTCTTCAATCATTGCTTGCGTAATTGCACCAGGGCGAAGTATGTGTGGGTTGCTACCCGTGCAATCGATGATGGTTGATTCGACACCAACTTGTGATGGGCCACCGTCGAGAATTGCATCCTCTGGGCTTAGGTATTGGTCTAGCTCTTCGCGGACTGCTTGCGCTGTGGTCGGTGAAACATGGCCGAATCTATTTGCACTGGGGGCGGCGATTCCTTGCACACCTATTTGTTTGGCAGCATCTAAAAGGGCAAGTGCAACAACATGATCAGGTACTCGTAAGCCCACCGTCTCTTGTCTCCCGGTGATGAAATCTTTTGCAGCATCTGAACGCTTACAAATAAGTGTCATGGGGCCAGGCCAGAATGTGCGGGCTAAAGCGATTGCGTACTCTGAAATCTCATCTGCCCAATATCCCATTCCATCCATAGAAGAGATATGAACAATGAGTGGGTGATCTGCCGGGCGTCCTTTTGCGGCATAGATCTTGGCAACGGCGCTTTCTTGCGAGGCATCGGCACCTAATCCATAGACAGTTTCTGTCGGAAACGCGACAAGATTTCCTTCTGCGATCGAGGCGGCGGCAGTTGTCATCGAATCTGCGGTGCAGCGCGATATGAATTGGCCAGTGCTCATGTCCGCAATTATCCCTGCTTTTGCGAGAAGATAACCACATGGCAAAGCAACCGGTGAAGGTCGTGCAGATCATTGCCCGCATGAATGTGGGTGGTCCTGCCGTCATCGTCGCCGATTTAATGCGCAGTATCGATTCATCAAAGGTTGAGCAAGTGCTGATCACTGGATATTGCGATGTATCTGAGGCTGATTACCTCGAGACAGTAGCCACAGATATCAAGGCCACACGCATTGCTGGACTTGGACGCTCGGTTTCATTAGTTGCAGATATTCGAGCCTTCTTTGCTCTCGTTGCAATGATTAAGAAGATTGCACCAGATGTCATCCATACCCATACCGCAAAAGCTGGCGTATTAGGTCGCTTAGCTGCAATCTTGGCGGGGCGTAAGGCAAAACGCGTCCATACCTTTCACGGCCATCTCCTGCATGGGTATTTCAGCGGGTGGAAAGTAAAGCTTGTGATTGCGATCGAAAAGTTCTTGGCTAAACGCACTGATGTTTTGGTGGCGGTCGGCAATCAAGTTAAAGATGATTTATTGGCAGCTGGCATTGGCAAGAACGATCAGTATCGCGTCTTCTTTCCAGGGCTAGTTGAGCCAGCAAAGATTTCTAAAGATGTAGCCCGCCAGCAATTTGATATGCAGGCCGGCGATATCTACGTGGCTTATGTCGGACGCATGACTGCAATTAAGAGACCTGATCGATTGCTTAATACTGCCGCAGAAATCAAAGCGCGCAATCTGCCTGTTAAATTTATCGTTGCTGGTGAGGGTGATCTCTTTGAA
>CAXNHI010000010.1:0-13854 GCA_964202195.1 Candidatus Planktophila sp.
GTCGAGATGGCTGAAGCCACACTGCGTGAAGTCGGTGTTACAGAAATTCAAGTACACCTCAAAGATGGCGATGCAGTTAAGGCTGGTTCGATTGTAATGACTGTGCGCGGTGATACTCGGGCAATTTTATTAGCAGAACGCACAGCACTCAATTTTCTTGGCCACCTTGGCGGAATTGCAACGCTGACGAATACGTGGGTTCAAGCAATTGCGGGTACCGCATGCACGATTCGAGATACACGTAAGACAACACCAGGAATGCGATTGCTTGAAAAGGCTGCAGTTGTTGCAGGTGGTGGCGCTAATCATCGTTTATCGCTGAGCGAATCTGCGCTGATTAAAGATAATCACATTGCAGCAGCTGGGGGAGTCAGCGCAGCATTTTCAAAGGTACGAGCAGCATTCCCAGATGCATTTATTGAGATTGAAGTTGACTCTCTTGAACAGCTCAAAGAAGTTGCTGCCCAAAGCCCTGATTTAGTGCTGCTCGACAATATGACACCTGATCAATGTAGAGAGGCCGTTGCATTTGTTGCAGGGCGCTTTAAGGTAGAGGCATCGGGTGGGATTTCACTCGAGAACGCGATGGCTTACGCACAATCTGGCGTTGATTACTTAGCGATCGGTGCCCTGACACATTCAGCACCTGTTTTAGATATTGGTCTAGATATGAACTTGGAAATATGAAGTTACCAATATGAAGTTATCAATGAGAGTGGAGTATTCATGCTGTTAACAATCGATGTGGGTAATACCAACTCCGTCTTAGGTTTATTTGATGGAAAAGATCTCATTAAGTCATGGCGCGTCAAGACCGACCCACGCTCTACCTCTGATGAGATGTCACTTCAAATAAACGCCCTCGTGCAGGGATACACAATCTCTGGGCTCTCTATCTGTTCAACAGTTCCAGCAACGCTACGAGAACTTCGCACGATGATTGCGACATATTTCTCTGATCTTCCAACAACTATTGTTGAGCCAGGTACTAAGACCGGCGTTCCTCTATTAGTTGATAATCCAAAAGAGATTGGCGCAGATCGCATCGTTAATACTCTTGCAGCACACACTCTCTACGGTGGTCCAGCTATCGTTGTAGATTTTGGAACTTCCACCAACCTTGATGTGGTCTCGCCCAAGGGCGAATTCTTAGGAGGAGCACTTGCTCCAGGAATCGAGATCTCTGTCGATGCACTTGCTGCACGTGCTGCTCAACTTCGCAAAGTCGAATTGATCCGTCCTAAGAATGCAATCGGTAAGAACACAGTTGAGGCTCTGCAATCAGGAACAATCTTTGGATTTGCTGGACAAGTTGATCGCCTGGTAGAAAAAATCACCGCTGAGTTGGCTTTGAGCTATGACCAAGCACCCACTGTCATTGCAACCGGCGGATTAGCCCCACTTGTTATTGATGTCAGCGAGTCAATTGATGAATACGAGCCTGATTTAACACTGATTGGATTGCGCCTTATTCACGAGAAAAATATCTAAAAGGTAGACTGCCGATCCTATGAGCACGCAACCACCAGCATCGGCTGAAGACGACCTCCCAGAACAACTGCGGATTCGTCGTGAAAAGCGCGCCCATTTGATTGAGCGTGGAGTCGATCCATACCCAGTTGCTGTCGCACGCACACATACTCTTAAAGAGGTTCGCGAGAAGTACGTAGCGTTAGAGATAGACACTGCAACAGGGGATCAAGCATCTCTTACAGGGCGAATTATCTTTAAGCGCGATACTGGAAAGCTCTGTTTTGCAACGTTGCGTGAAGGAGATGGCACCGAGCTTCAAGCGATGCTCTCTCTCGACAAAGTTGGGCAAGAACAACTTGATGCATGGAAGAGCGATATAGATCTTGGAGATATCGTCAGCGTTACTGGTGAGATAATTACATCAAAGCGCGGAGAGCTATCACTCCTTGCAGATTCATGGACGATGGCATCTAAATCTCTTCGACCTCTGCCAAATGATCACAAGCCGATGTCTGAAGAGACTCGCGTGCGTATGCGTTATGTCGATCTCATCGTTAGACCAGAAGCTCGCACAGTTGCGCGTTTGCGCCCACAGGTGATGCGCTCACTTCGCGAAACATTTACCAATCAAGAATTTATCGAAGTTGAAACCCCTATGTTGCAAGTGATGCACGGTGGAGCTGCAGCACGACCATTTAAGACATTTTCAAATGCCTACGACATTGACCTCTTCCTACGTATTGCACCTGAGCTCTTCCTTAAGCGATGTGTAGCAGGTGGCCTCGAGCGGGTATTTGAAATTAACCGTAACTTCCGTAATGAAGGTGCTGATTCATCACACTCACCAGAGTTTGCAATGATTGAGACGTATCAGGCATATGGCGATTGGAGATCGATCGCAGATCTCACACGTTCCTTAGTGCAAAATGCAGCGATGGCAATCTCTGGTTCGCATGTAGTGACACACCTTGATGGACGTCAGGCAGATCTAGGTGGGCAGTGGAGAGAAATTTCTCTTTACGATGCCATCTCTGAAGGTGTAGGAGAAACCGTCACAGCCCTTACCCCTATTGAAGAATTGAAGAAATTCGCTACCAAGCTTGGAATCAAGATCGATCCAAAGTGGATTACGGGCAAGCTGGCAGAAGAGATCTTTGAACACGTTGCTCAGGATAAATTGGTTGAACCAACATTTGTTACGGGATATCCAGTAGATACCTCTCCACTTGTCCGTGCACACCGTGAGATTCCTGGAGTTGCCGAAAAGTGGGATCTCTATGTTGATGGATTCGAACTTGCGACCGGATATTCAGAGCTTATCGATCCAGTTATTCAGCGCGAGCGTTTACTAGAACAAGCAGCACTTGGTGCAAACGGTGATCTCGAAGCAATGCAACTCGATGAAGATTTCTTACGCGCGATGGAGTTTGGAATGCCTCCGATGGGTGGAATGGGCATGGGCGTTGATCGATTGTTGATGGCACTTACAGGACTTGGAATTCGCGAAACAATTTTGTTCCCACTTGTTAAGCCTGAGGTTGATTAGTGTCTATTGAAATTCGCCCAGCTCGCACAAAAGATATTCCAGGTATCCGCGCTCTCATTGATACATACACACTCGGTGGACGTCTTCTCAATAAAGAGACAGTGATGCTCTATGAAGATGTTCAGGAATTTACAGTTGCAGTCGAAGGTGAAGATTTAGTTGGTTGCGGAGCGCTCCACGTTCTCTGGGAGGATCTTGCAGAAGTTCGCACAGTTGCAGTTCTTGATCGTCTTAAAGGTCAAGGTGTGGGACATAAAATTCTTGAAACAATTATTGAACGTGCGCGCGTGGTCGGAGTTCAACGAATCTTCTGCCTCACCTTTGAAACTCAATTTTTTGGCCGCCATGGTTTTCAAGAAATTCATGGAACCCCCGTCGATCCTGATGTCTACTCAGAGCTTTTACGTTCTTATGACATAGGCGTCGCCGAATTCCTCGATCTCGAGTCGGTCAAGCCCAATACCCTCGGCAATACCCGGATGCTCAAGGTTCTCTAGACGTTTTGCCCTATGTTTAGGGCTAGATAGCGACCCTTTTTGGGAATATCGCCCCCAGATCTGGGGTTCTAACTCTGTAGCTATCTTCACCTCGCGCCATTCATGGGCGAAGTTATAGGCTATCTAGTAGTTACCCAGCAGAGAACCGTAGAAAAGAGGCCCACCGATGTTTGAGCGCTTTACCGACCGAGCCCGACGTGTAGTCGTCTTGGCTCAAGAAGAAGCACGTATGCTCAATCATAATTACATCGGCACTGAACACATTCTTCTCGGTCTCATTCACGAAGGTGAAGGCGTTGCTGCAAAAGGTCTTGAATCACTCGGCATCTCACTCGAAGCAGTTCGTGCACAAGTTGAAGAGATCATCGGACAAGGCCAGCAAGCTCCATCAGGACATATTCCATTTACTCCACGTGCCAAGAAAGTTCTCGAACTCTCACTCCGTGAAGCACTTCAACTTGGACATAATTACATTGGTACAGAACACATTCTCCTTGGACTTATCCGTGAAGGCGAAGGCGTTGCAGCACAGGTACTTGTAAAGCTTGGCGCAGATCTCAATCGCGTACGCCAGCAAGTAATTCAACTTCTCTCCGGATACCAAGGTAAAGAAGCGGTCACACAGGGTGGACCTGCAGAAGGAACCCCGGCAACATCTTTGGTACTCGATCAATTCGGACGCAACCTCACAGCGGCAGCGCGTGAAGGAAAGCTTGATCCTGTCATTGGTAGAGAAACTGAAATTGAGCGCGTCATGCAAGTTCTTTCACGTCGTACAAAAAATAATCCAGTTCTTATCGGTGAACCTGGCGTTGGAAAGACTGCAGTCGTTGAGGGTCTAGCGCAAGCAATTGCAAAGAATGATGTACCTGAAACTCTTAAAGATAAGCAGGTCTACTCACTTGATCTAGGTGCACTCGTAGCTGGTTCTCGCTACCGTGGAGATTTTGAAGAGCGCCTCAAGAAGGTACTCAAAGAGATCAAAACCCGTGGCGACATCATTCTCTTTATCGATGAAATTCACACACTTGTTGGCGCAGGCGCTGCAGAAGGTGCGATCGATGCTGCCAGCATCTTGAAGCCAATGCTTGCTCGCGGTGAACTCCAGACAATCGGTGCAACGACCCTTGATGAGTATCGTAAGCACGTTGAAAAGGATGCCGCTCTTGAGCGTCGCTTCCAACCAATTCAGGTGAAAGAGCCATCAGTTGCTCACACCATTGAAATTTTGAGGGGTCTTCGCGATCGTTACGAAACCCATCACCGTGTATCTATTACAGATGGCGCACTTGCAGCTGCTGCAAATATGGCAGATCGTTATGTTTCAGATCGCTTCTTGCCAGATAAGGCGATCGACCTTATCGATGAGGCAGGATCACGTCTTCGTATTAAGCGAATGACAGCTCCTGCCGAACTCCGCGAATTCGATGAGAAGATCGCAGCAGCTCGTAAGGCGAAAGAATCTGCAATTGACGGCCAAGACTTTGAAGGTGCGGCAGCTCTCCGCGATAAGGAGAAATCTCTTATTGAAGAGCGCACTGCAGCAGAGAAGAATTGGAAGGCGACCGATCTAGATAAGGTCACCGAAGTTGATGAAGAACTTATTGCTCAAGTTCTCTCAGCATCTACAGGAATTCCTGTCTTCAAACTTACTGAAGAAGAGACTGCGCGACTTCTTCGTATGGAAGATGAACTTCATCGTCGCGTGATTGGCCAAGATCAAGCGATCAAGGCGCTCTCACAAGCAATTCGCCGTACACGCGCTGGGTTAAAAGATCCAAAGCGTCCTGGCGGTTCATTTATCTTCGCCGGCCCATCAGGAGTTGGAAAGACTGAACTCTCACGCACCCTTGCCTCATTCCTCTTTGGAGATGAGAGCGCACTGATTCAACTCGATATGTCTGAATATTCTGAGCGCCACACAGCCTCACGCCTCTTTGGTGCACCTCCAGGGTATGTCGGCTATGACGAAGGCGGTCAGCTCACAGAGAAGGTACGTCGCCGTCCATTCTCAGTTGTTCTCTTTGATGAGGTAGAAAAGGCTCACCCAGATATCTTTAACTCACTTCTTCAGGTTCTCGAAGATGGTCGCCTCACAGATTCACAAGGCCGCACTGTAGATTTCAAGAACACTGTCATTATCATGACAACAAACCTTGGTACGCGCGACATTTCAAAGGGTCAGGGACTTGGCTTTGCAAACTCTGGTGACGACCTCACTAATTACGAGCGAATGAAGGCAAAGGTCAGTGATGAACTTAAGTCACATTTCCGCCCAGAATTCCTCAACCGTATCGATGATGTGATCGTCTTCCACCAGCTCACTAAAGAGCAGATCATCTCCATCGTTGATCTCATGATTGTAAATCTTGATGATCGCTTAAAGGCAAAAGATATGGGAATCGAACTTACGCAAGGTGCTAAGGATCTCTTGGCTGCTCGTGGTTACGATCCACTTCTTGGCGCACGTCCATTGCGTCGAGTTATTCAGCGCGAGATTGAAGATTCGCTCTCTGAGCGCATTCTCTTCGGCGAACTCAAAGCTGGCGAGATCATTGTTGTAGATGTTGATGGTGATGGTCCTGATGCCACATTTACATTTACCGGAGCTCCAAAGGCAACCATGCCTGACTCTCCAGAGGATCTTGCAGAAGCACCTACTGCGTAAAGTTAATTACTTTGCTTTTCGTTTTTGCGCAGCTTTGCTCACTGCTTTTTTTCTTGTAGCTTTGCCAGAAGTTGAACTCTTGCTCTGCTTTTTCTTACTCATATTTTTGCTTTCAAGAATCCTGGCAGGAATCGGCACCTCTGGAATGACGAGTTTGCTGATATCCATCCCCGAATCTTGCACTAAGAGGGGTGATAGCGGGGGGTGATTTGAGGGGTAAACCACTCAAAATTTGTGGGAGCGCTCCTTGTGTGAGGCTATGGGAGCTTCTTCCCAGGATTGAGAATTCCTTTGGGGTCAAAGGCTTTTTTGATTGAGCGCTGTAGCTCGATAACCGCAGGCGAGAGTTCATTGGCTGCAAAGCTCTGCTTAATTGAGCCGATGCCATGTTCACCTGAAGCGGTTCCCCCAAGGCTCTGTGCAATCTCAACGATCTCTCCAAAGGCTGCGATCGCACGTTTTTCGGCATCGAGATCACCATGATCATGAACGATTGTGGGATGCATATTTCCATCACCGGCATGGCCGAATATGCCGATAGTCAGGTTGTATTTGGTTGCAACTCCTTCAACGCGTTCGACAAGCTCTGCAATCTTTGAAATCGGAACCGCAACATCATCAAGAAGCGTGGCACCCAGCCTTTCCAACGCTGGATAAGCAAGTTTACGTACTCGAATAAATTCAACTGCATCGGCTGCTTCGGTAGATGCAGCGCCATCGATCATCTCAAAACTCTTACAGAGTGCGAGTACTTCATCTGCTAGCTCTTGATCCTCATCAAGTTGCATCAGAAGTACCGAACCTGCAACTTCAAATCCCAGTGGATGCCAGGCTTCAACAGCCTTCAACGTTGTCTGATCAATAATCTCAAGCATTGAAGGTTTAAATCTTAAGAGTGCTGCAGCTGCAGCAGCAGCGTTCTTAATGTTGGGAAAAGTTGCGATAATTGTTGCTGGGGTGGCAGGACGCACAGCTAGGCCGACTACGAGTTCTGTAATAATTCCCAGTGTTCCTTCAGAGCCAATCATTAAACGCGTGAGATCAAGAGTTGTAACAGCCTTTTTCGTAGTACTTCCGAGTTGGATCACTTGGCCATCTGCCATCACAACAGTTAGTGCGCGAACATGGGCGGAGGTAACGCCGTACTTCACACAACACATGCCACCGGCATTTGTCGCGGCATTTCCGCCGATTGTTGACCAATCTCTACTCGCAGGATCTGGGAGATAGGCAAGGCCATGTTCCTCTGCAGCCTTATCTAAATCGAGGTTAATTACACCAGCTTCAACACGTGCAATGAGATTAGTTGTATCAAGTTCAATGATCTTATTCATCTTCTCAAGTGAGATTACAAGCGAAGATGATGTTGCATTGGCTCCACCTGATAGACCACTGCCAGCCCCTCGCGGAACAACGGGAATGTTATGTTCATTGGCGTAGGCAACTGCCTTTGCGACTTCCTCCGTTGATTTAGCAAGCAAAACAATCGCAGCTGCCTCGTGCGGAGCAAAGGGTGCTTGATCTTTTGAGTAAGAGAGAGTGACTTGCGCATCGGTGATCAGGGAAGCGCTAGCGCCTAATACTGCGCGCAGCCCTGCCTCATGATCCATTTGCAAATTTTACCTGTAAATCAGCTCTGTGGAAGAGAGAATCGTTGTCCCTTTTGCGCGACAACTAAGCCATCTTCGAGCAAAGTCAGAAGCAGGAGCCGTAGTGGGTACCTCAACTCCATCGAGCCAAGAGAAATATCCAGAGATATCCCCAAGATTTTCTAAATTTCAGCATCTTGTCAGTGAGTTATCTACCTTGCGCCATATGGACATTCGTCAACCATCTTCAATTCCAACTCGTGCTTCTGACTACGTAAGTGCAGAGAAGAAGATTGAAAAAATGGATATCGAGGTCACATATGGGCCGATTGCGCATCTTATGAAGGATACAACCATCGAGGAGATATGGATTAATTCTCCTGAAAGAATTTTTGTAGCACGTGGCGGAAAGAGTGAATTAACAAATTTAATGCTCAATGCTGGGGATGTAAGACAACTCATCGATCGAATACTCATGTGGAGTGGTCGACGCATTGATCTCGCATCACCATTTGTTGATGCACAACTTCCGGATGGGAGCAGATTACATGTGGTAATCCCAGAGATTACAGCTGAGCATTGGTGTATAAATATACGAAAGCATTTGATGCGCAGTTTGGGTATTCGCGAATTAGCTGACAGAGGAATGATGAGTCATGAAATTGCCACTCTACTAATCCGTAGCGTTAAGTTAGGAATGAATATTCTTGTATCGGGCGGAACCCAATCGGGTAAAACAACCCTTCTCAATTCACTCGTCTCACAAACTCCTGTCCAAGAACGTGTGATAACTATCGAAGAAGTCTTCGAACTCAAGCCACAACTGCCTGATGTCGTTGCGATGCAGGTAAGAACGGCGAATCTACAAGGCGGCGGAGAAATTCCTATGAGGCGCTTAATTAAGGAAGCACTACGCATGCGCCCCTCTCGACTGATTGTTGGTGAAGTTCGAGAAGCAGAGGCACTGGATCTATTGATTGCTCTGAACTCAGGTCTCCCAGGGATGGGCACGATTCATGCAAATTCATCGCGCGATGCGATTATCAAACTTCAGACTCTTCCATTACTGGCCGGAGAAAACATCTCACATAAGTTCATCGCACCCACAGTTGCATCAGCTCTAGATCTTATTGTTCAAGTCAAGCTCAATAGTGAGGGCCTGAGAAGAATTCTTGAAGTTTGTTGGGTAACTGGGCGATACGAAAATGATCGAGCCGAGATTGAAACATTGTGGTCCTGGAATGGTGAGGAGTATGTCAGGGGAGTTGCCACAGCATTTCCAATCGATCAATGGTGGGTTGCAGCATGAGTCTGAGAGCACTCGATCATGCAGCGTGCTAAAGGTCTAGCGCCTTTTCTTCTTTCATTCAGTTGCTGCTTTCTTGCGGTCTATCTTCTGACAGCATCGTCATTACTTGCGAGTGCATTCTCTCTGCTAGCAATCGCATTTACACATGTTGTTGTCAATAATCGTAAAGGAAAACATGAGCTTGAAGTCAGCGCTTCATGGCCCGAGGTCATCGATCACTTAGTTTCAGCAATTCAATCTGGAATGTCGTTGACCGAGGCCCTGACAGAACTTTCAACTCGAGGTCCGGTAGTAATGCGGCCAGCATTTTCTAATTTTAAATCTCAAGTTTTTGAAGATGGGAACTTTGATCAGGGAATTCAATATCTCGCAGGGCATTTCAAGAGTCATGCGAGTGACCAGATATTTCAGGCTCTCTTGATCTCGAAGTCGTTGGGAGGAAGCGAGCTTCTCTCGATCTTGAGAACATTGGGAAACTTCCTTCGTGAGGATCTAGCACTGCGAAATGAAATCGCCATCAAGCAATCGTGGATCAAGAACTCTGCTCATCTCTCCTCTGCCGCACCCTGGTTGTTACTACTTTTATTGGCGATGCAACCATCTACCGTTGAGGCATTCTCTACAGTGACCGGGGCAGGAATTCTATTTATTGGTCTATGTATGACCGTGCTGGCATATATCTGGATGACGTTTCTTAGTAGATTGCCAAGTGTTCCACGTGTTTTCGGCGGCGATAGATGATTTCACTTCTCCCTTCATTCTTACTATCAATCATTGCCGTATCGCTTCTAGTCCTTGGTGAAAATCCTGGTCTCGAGGTGAAGAAAATTGCGGGAAGAACAAAAGACCGTTCTTTAGTCAAGAGCCGAATGTATGAGTTAAACCGAGGAAGCCAGGGAGAATATGAGGAATTTCGCTATCTTCAAATTCTCTACACCTCAATCTCAGCACTAGTTATCTTTGCACTATCTTCACTAAGTCATCAATCTCTCGTTGCGACTGCATTTCTCAGCATAAGTATTGCAACTACCTCATATCTCTATGCCGATCGAACACTCACGACCGCAGTGAAGAAACAGCGGAGTGCAATCGAAGCAGAGTTTCCAGCAATAGTTGAGATGCTTACTTTAGCGATTTCCGCAGGAGAGTCGCCGCTGACTGCTTTCAAGAGAATTGCAGAAAATTCACATGGCTACCTAAGTGTGAGATTTCGTCTTGTAATCGCGCGAGTTCACAAAGGAACGCCTTTCCACTCAGCCCTCGATTTGATGGGGCGCGACGTTAACTCTCCGCTGGTCCGCAAATTCATTGATTCGATGGTCAATGCAATGGTGCGAGGCGCTCCAATTACGGAAGTTCTCGTAAGGCATGTACAGGAAGCTCGAGATCATCAACGGAATCGAGTTTTGGCAGCCGCGGGAAAGGCAGAGATATCGATGATGATCCCTGTGGTCTTTCTGATTCTTCCCATCTCCATCCTCTTCGCACTCTGGCCTTCGTTAACAAATCTAAATCTCTTTGCGAGCTAGAGGCAAAGAAGAACAGCAAAGAAGAACAGCAAAGAAATAAACCTACAGAAGAAGGAGAAACAAATGCAGAACTCAATTAGTAGTGAAGAAATATCATCAAAGACTCTTAAGTGCTCGATGTGGATACAAGATAGAATTGCAGCGCCACTAATTGCACTTAAGGAGAAGAAATTTGTGAAGATAGTGAAAGACGAACGTGGTGATGTTCCGGGATGGGTCCTAGTTGTCTTGATGACGACAGGCTTAGTTACCGCGATCTGGACCATTGCAGCCCCGCGGCTATCTGCAATTCTGAAGAATTCCCTCGATGCAATGAACGGCATTCGATAAGTGATCCGGCGTAAAGAGGTATGGAGATTAATCAAAGACGAACGAGGAAATGTCGAGAGCTCGTTGGTTATGATCCCACTTCTCTTCCTCTTTCTTATCGGCATTCAACTTATTCTTGCAATTGGGATGAGAGATGCTGATTCCTTAGCAGCATCAGACCAAGCTTCGACTCGAGCAATTTCAGGCAACTTTTCGCAATCAGATAGAGAGCAAAAACTTCAATCTCCAGATCGCTTTTCGAATCTAGCAATATTGATCACGATGCATAGTCGCAAGATTCCTGAGTTAGTGCCAGGACTTGCTGCACTTCTAGGGCGAGAGCTGGAGACAGATGCTCGGGGGATCGCAGTCATCGAGAACACGCGATGAAAAGATTCACTATGAAAGGATTTTTGTGCCTTGCGAAGAAGACTGTGCAGAGAGAAGAGGGAAGTGCCAGTGTTGAATTCGTCGTACTGGCGCTACCTCTCTTTATTCCAATCTTCATTTTTCTTGGGCAATTTTCTGCAGTAAGTTCTCATGAGATGGTGTTGCAAACATTGGCAAGAGAGAGCCTGCGCAGCTATATAGAGAGTAGCAATGATCAATCTGGCGAAGCTCTCATTCGGCAAGTGATTGAGGTCGGCGGGAAGAGCCTGGGTTTAAGTCAACAAGAAATTAGAGCGATTGATGTCGAGATGAAGTGCAGTAAGAGTCCGTGCCACCTACCAAATGGACGGGTAAGAATTACTCTCAAGATGGATCCGTCGGTGAGTCACGGCCGCACTATTGAAGCTGCAGCTCAGGAATATTTTTCTCCTTGGAGTCAGTAATGAAAAGACTTCGAGCAGCGCTAAATATTTTACGAGGAAATCGAGTAGCCCTACGGAGAGTTTCTCTAAAGATTCAAGACGAGAGAGGGTCAATTTCTCTTCTAATAATCGCACTTTTTCTTATCACAATTTCTCTCGTGATGATTACAACTAATGTCGCAACAATTACTTTGGCGAAGCGAACTTTGACTCAAAGTGCAGAATCGGCTGCTCAACGTGGAGCTCACTTCTTGGACGAAGATGCTTATTACAGTGGAAAATTTAATGTGATAACAATGGCTCAAAATCTATTTGGTCAAGGTCCAGAAGATCCTGGAGTTCCCATTGATTGCCAGAAGGCACAGGCCGGTATCGCAGAGGCACTCTCTGATTTAGCAAAAGAGAGCAAATTGCTGATCGATAAGGGGGCGCATAATTTGGAAGTCGCAGAAATCGCCTGTGATGGTCGGGACTTACGTGTCGCTCTGAAGGTAGAAGTTGATCTTCCGTTTCAGCTACCATTTTTGAATCTAAGTAGTGTCACGTTGATCTCTTCGGCAACAACTTATAATCAACGCAACAATGGCTTCTATCTCTTTGGCTTTCGGATTAGTTGATCCTCTGCGCACACTCATTGAGGTGATCGCGCTATTCGAGTGGGTATCCTTTCCCCATGGCCCGCGAATACAACCTCGAGATAGCGGAGATTGACGCGACCCTAGTTTCTATTGAAAAGGTGCTTGATCTTCCAAAACTTGAAGCAGAAGCGGTCGAACTAGAGGCCGAAGCGGGAGTTCCTAATCTCTGGGATGACCCAGAAAAGGCCCAGGCAGTAACAAGCAAGCTCTCACGCGTTCAATCAACTATTGCACGCCTCAAATCCCTGCGCCGTCGTGTTGAAGATCTACCTGTCCTCTTTGAATTAGCAGTTGATGAACCAGACGGATCAGCCCTACGCGATGCTGAGAATGAACTCGCTTCAACCGTTAAAGCTATTAGCGAACTCGAAGTCACCACCTTACTCAATGGTGAATATGATGATCGTGATGCGCTGATCACAATTCGTTCAGAAGCTGGCGGCGTGGAAGCAGCAGACTGGGCTGAGATGCTGATGCGTATGTACTTGCGCTACTGCGAACGCCACGAACATAAAGTTGATGTTCTAGAAACATCATATGCAGAAGAGGCCGGCATTAAATCAACAACGTTTCGTGTGAGTGCTCCATATGCTTATGGGACACTCTCTGTTGAACAGGGTACTCATCGCTTAGTACGCATCTCTCCTTTTGATTCACAATCACGCCGACACACTTCTTTTGCCGGCGTTGAAGTTGTTCCTTTCGTTGAGCAGAGTGACCATGTTGAGATTGATGAGAAAGAGATTCGTGTTGATGTGTATCGCTCATCAGGTCCTGGAGGTCAGGGCGTAAATACAACTGACTCTGCAGTACGCCTGACACATCTACCGACTGGAATCGTTGTCTCGTGTCAGAACGAACGTTCTCAGATTCAGAATAAGGCAACAGCAATGGTTGTATTGCAATCAAAGTTACTTGAGCGCCGTCGCCAAGAAGAGCAAGCGAAAATCAATGCGCTCAAGGGCGATAACTCAGGTTCATGGGGAAATCAGATGCGTTCCTATGTTCTGGCCCCGTATCAAATGGTGAAGGATCTTCGTAATAACCATGAGACAGGAAATACATCAGCAGTCCTCAATGGCGAGATCGATGATTTCATCGAGGCTGGAATTCGCTGGCGCCGTTCTCAAGCAACGCAATAAATCTCACACTCACTACAAGCCTGAATCTGGACTCAATTTCTATCTAAAGTCGGGTCTACCTGCGCTCAAATCCCGCATAGTTCACGCTTGTTCCATAAACTAGGCTCAGTACGGAGACAATGGGGCCGAATAGCCCCGTGATCCAAAGGTCTTAAGTTCCGCATGGCGCTTGAGTACCAACGGGTCGGGCGCAAGCCCTTCCCACGGAAATGGCAACGAGGAGCAGCAGATGATTCGCTTTGAGAATGTGACTAAGACCTATCCAGGTCAAGATCGCTCTGCCCTCGAAGCAGTCAACCTTGAAATTGTTAAGGGAGAGTTTGTCTTCCTTGTCGGTGCATC
>CAXNHI010000011.1:0-13628 GCA_964202195.1 Candidatus Planktophila sp.
CCCGCGTACGTGCTGCAGCACTTTCACGTAACTGCGATGGCACGCCACCAGAGACGATTTTTGTTAAACGAATCAGAGCAATAATTGTTGCTGGGCCACAACGCCCATCAATTTTTGCACCCACCGATTTTTGGAAATCTTTTACAGCGCCTTCAGTGCGCACTCCGTAGATTCCATCAACGCGGCCACAATCAAATCCCATCTCTGTCAGACGTGATTGAAGTGCTGCGACATCATCGCCATGCATAAAGGGAGATAATTGAAGGTAGAGAGAGCGATCTCCTAGCTTCCATCGAGCATCTTCAAGTGCGCGCTCGGTAGCAACATCTAAAGTGCCGGTGACATTTAATCCACGCTCTTGCTGAAAAGATCGAATCTCATCAGGAGATAGCTGTGAATGCATTATTGAAAACCCTTACGGTTTAGATAAACGCTTCAAGCTCTTTAAGAAGAGCTGGCTTTGGCTTTGCACCAATAATTGTCTTAACAACTTCACCGTTGACATAGACATTGAGCATCGGGATCGATGTAACGCCATATTTGATTGCAATCGCAGACTCTTCATCGGTATTGAGTTTTACAATCTTGAGCTTATCCCCGTACTCATTTGAGATATCTTCTAGGATGGGTCCAATTGCACGGCATGGCCCACACCATTCAGCCCAGAAATCTACAAGGACGGGTGTGCTGCTCTTGAGCACTACTTCATCAAAATTAGCCGCAGTTACTTTGCTTGTTGCCATGACTACTCCTATATATCTCTGGTTTTTCTCTGGGAAAACTTCAGTTTACTAGTGCGAGAGGAATTTTTCAGCGTCTAACGCTGCTTGGCAGCCTGAACCGGCAGCTGTAATCGCTTGTCGATAGGTGTGATCTACAAGATCGCCACACGCAAAGACTCCTGGAAGGTTGGTACGTGTGGAGCGAGCTTCAGCTTTCACATAACCCTCGTTATCGAGATCGATCTGACCAATAATTAATTCACTACGAGGGATATGACCGATTGCGACAAATAGGCCTGTGAAATCGCGTTCAGATAGTTCACCGGTAACAGTATTCTTAAGTGCCAAACCAGAGACTTTCTCTGCACCGAGAATATCGACAACTTCGGTATTCCAAAGCATCTCAATTTTCGGATGATTAAGTGCGCGATCTGCCATGATCTTTGATGCACGCAGTGAATCACGACGATGAATCAAAACCACTTTGCTTGCAAACTTTGTCAAAAATGTTGCTTCTTCAACTGCAGAATCTCCACCACCGACAACAGCGATAGTTTGATCTCTAAAGAAGAACCCGTCACATGTTGCACACCATGAAACTCCACGCCCAGATAGTCGATCTTCGTTAGCAAGGCCAATCTTTTTGTAAGCAGAACCCATCGCAAGAATTACGGCACGAGCTTGGACAACATTTCCACTGCCATCTTTTACCGTCTTTATCTCACCCTTTAAATCCATTTCAATAACATCATCTGTGATGATTTCTGTTCCAAAACGTGCAGCCTGCTTGCGCATATCTTCCATAAGCACTGGACCCATAACGCCATCGACAAATCCTGGAAAGTTTTCAACTTCAGTTGTTGTCATCAGCGCACCGCCTGCCGTCACAGAACCCTCATATTGCACAGGGTTGAGTTGCGCGCGAGAAGCGTAGATAGCTGCTGTATATCCAGCAGGGCCAGAACCGACAATTACGAGATCACGAATCATGGCTCCAGCCTACCTTTTCTTCTCTTCAGCAATCCGCGTCTAAACTCAGCCAAAGTTGCGATCTCTGCCACTCTAAAAAGTTTTGCGAAGAGTAGATAGAAGGTGCCACTGAGAGCCAAAATGAGAGCAAGGCGTAGCGCACGCACGATTAGAGAGGAATCCGCACTCTCCCACTCAAAGAAATAGACCAGAGCAAATAGTGGGGCCATTGCAAGAATTGAGGCGATGAAGAGTTTGAAGTGGTGGCCGGCGAAAGTAGAGAAAGCAAGTTTGCCTGTATGTTTTTTGAGGAGCGAAAGCGTAGTAAATAACCCAACAATATAGCTTGCTGAAAACGCTAGGCCCAACCCAATAGTTACCTGTTGACTATTAAGAGTTTCGAGGAAGAGATACGAAAGAGCGACAGAGATAATATTAATAATGAGAATCGAAATCACTTGTGTACGAGTATCTTCAAATGCATTAAAGCCACGAATCAAAATTAAGTTAATTGAAAACGCCACTAGGCCAAGACTTAAAGCAGAGAGCACCTGACCGATATATCGAGAATCTTCTAGTGAGATTCCAAAGTAGAGCGCCTCAGTCATCATAGGACCGAAGAAGAAGAGGGCAACACCACTAGGAACAGTAATCACACCAACCATTTTAATTGCACGAATAAGTTGCTTACGTACCTCTTCAACATTCTTTTCTATAGCAAGCTTAGAAA
Source organism: Candidatus Planktophila sp. (assembly GCA_964202195.1). Classification (GTDB taxonomy): domain Bacteria; phylum Actinomycetota; class Actinomycetes; order Nanopelagicales; family Nanopelagicaceae; genus Planktophila. The sequence goes on from CAXNHI010000011.1 coordinate 2,422, forward strand.
GATGAGGAAGAAGTGCGGTCACGATTGAGATTGTGACAATCGAATACGGTAACAACATGATGTAGTAGGCGCTGGTAAATGGTGTAAATCCAACACCTGTTGTGACTCCCTCTTGGGCACTTCGCACAGCAGCACTTGTTGCCACGTTCACTGTTACTAAATATCCAAGTTGTGAAATAAGAACATAAACCAAAGTCCAGCCGGCGAGTGAGAAAGATTTTCCTAAACCGTGAAGCCCAAATTTAACTCGAAGATGTATCCCAGATTTTTTCACTACAGGGATCAAAATCAGTGCCTGGACCACAATTCCTAGCGTGGTTCCCCATCCCAGAAGTTGAATTTGGAAATCGGTAATCGTCCCGACAGCTATAGATTCCTGTAAAACTAGAACCCCAGCGAAGATTGCGATCACCACGAGGTTATTGGCAATCGGTGCCCACATCAGCGGTGCAAAAGATCCTCGAGAGTTGGCGACTTGACCGAGCATTGTGAAGAGCCCAAGAAAGAAAATTTGCGGCAAGCAATAACGAGTAAATGCGATAGCAATTTGATTCTGAGCCTCAAAACCTTCTGTAGAAAATTCTGGGGCATAAAGGCGAACAAGTGCAGGAGCAAAAATTACTCCCACAACTACCAACAGCAACAAAATCCCTGAAATGGTTGTTACCAGTCGAGAGGCGAAACCATCTCCACCATCTTCATCCTGGAACGATCGAACAAGTTGTGGAACGAAGATTGCAGTGAGCGCTCCGCCAACAAGTAAGTTGTAGAGAATATTCGGCATTGTATTTGCGACGTTATAAGTATCTGCAAGAAGAGCGGTACCCAGTACAGCAACAACTAAAATTGCACGGAAGAAGCCGGTGATGCGAGAGAGAATTGTTCCGATCGCCATAATTCCAGAGGCGCGGAAGAGTTCATTATTCTTCATGTACGCCCCTTTCTGATGCGACGATATGTCTGTGCACCTGCACCGATAAAGAGTAGAACTGCAGCCGCTGTTGTAAACCACGCCACTCGTGAATCAATCAGAGTCATACTCAGCGCTAGCCTAGAAGAAGGGCCAAGCCACTTTCCATCAGAGTTGGTAAGCACTGCACTTACTTGGGTGGCGCCTGAAGTAATGACTGTATAAGGAAGTGCCATCTGGGTTCGAGATTGTGGCTCAAGTGTTATGTCTCGTATGTCATCGACAATCACACGAATATTTGATGCGCGGAAAATCAGATTGATCTTCACCGGTGTAGTGAAACCATTAACCAGTGTTAAAGGAACATTTCCAGATTCTGAAGTAAGTGCGTACTTTCCTGGATTAACGCGTAACTTGTTCTGTTGCTGGACAACCCCATCAATTGCACTCTGCGCAAAAACTTCTGCTGATGGACCGCTAATGGATGGCGAGAGCAAAATTGCTAATCGTGCGCGGAATAGTTCTAACTCTGGGGCGCTTACAACGGTTGAAAGCTTTGAAATAGCTTGGCGATTGGTTGTGTAATTTTTTCGATCAGGCCCGCTTAACTTAGAGGTAGAAGTTTTAAATAGCGTTTTATCTGAAGTAATCGCTCTACCTAAGTGGAAAGCAACGCGATCTACCCCATATTTTTGATAGAAAATGAGCTCACTAGGGGCAAGGCGCTTGGCTAAGCGTAGATCCGGGTTTCCATATGCAATCGGAGTAATGATGGCACCGGCTGCAGCAATACGAAGTTGGGCAAGCCATGCTGTTGCCGCCTCTACTCCAACACCATCTTCTTTATTAGCAAGTTCGTATCCATCTGCCATATCTGCAACTTCATCAAGGAGGGCAGCATCGATAAACCATCGAGTTTTGACAACTGTCGGTGTGTAGACAAGTGAACCTAGCCGACCCTCGGGTGAGAGCAGGGTTGCAAGTTCATCATCGATAAATCTTCCATCAAGTAGTTGATGTGGTCTCTCAACAAGTTCAACGCTGCGAATAACGGCACTGGCACTCTGTGGAAGATAAATTCCGATAGAGAGAAGCAGAAGCATGACTATTGAAAACTTCTTCACTGCCCCGCCTCCGATGCTTTGGTGCGGGCGATTAATTTTTTCTCATCTGGATATGCGAGAAGACCGATGATTTCAGAGAGTGGGAACCAACCCACCTCATCAACTTCAGATTCTTGAGCTGCTAAAAGCCCACCCACTTCCTTAAATTGGAAGTGATGAACAGTTTTATGAATTCGTTTCCCACCAGCCATAAACCAGAAATCAATAACACCCAAAGAACGTTCGATCTCAGATGTAATCCCAGTCTCTTCAGCTACTTCTCGAATAGCAGCCTGCTCAGGAGTTTCACCTTCTTCAATATGTCCTTTAGGAAGTGACCACAGTATGCGAGTGCCACTTATATCTTTATGGTCGCGTCGACCAATGAGTAAACCCTTGGTCTTTGTTGAATCAATAACAAGTCCACCAGCACTGACTTCATCTACTCGTTTTGCATATGGTTTAGGGTTTGGTTTTGGTTGTTGCTTTGGTTGTTGCTTTGGTTGTGGCTTTGGTTGTGGCTTGACTTTTGTTGCAGCGGTAGTGCTGCCTTCCTCGCCAGAGGTGTGATTCTGTGGGGCGCGATGTGCAGGACGCTTACGTCTACGCTTCTTTTTAATGCCTTCGCTGCCCGCACCAGGTGCCGGGTTCATGCCATAAGGGTAACGCTCGGGACTAGCCTTAGCCATTATGTCTTCACCTCTAGGCCCTCCAAAGCCACCGAATCCAGCGGCCTCACAGGCGGGGTTGAGTGCTGCCGGTGAGATGGCGATTGCATCTCTGGTTGAGCGCGCCCCGCTAGCAAGTTCACTTGCTGCTGCCTTTAAAGAGAAGGGATTTACTCTCGCTCTCGTTGGTGGACCAGTGCGCGATGCGCTTTTAGGAAGACTTGGTAACGATCTCGATTTCACAACGAGTGCGCCACCACTTGAGACAAAAAAAATTCTGCAGAAGTGGGCAGAAAGTGTCTGGGATACCGGAATTGAATTTGGAACAGTTGCTGGTCAACGTGGAGAAACAACTGTTGAAGTAACTACATACCGCAGCGAAAGTTATAGCAGTGAATCACGGAAACCTGATGTTATCTATGGAACTTCCATTGAAGGCGATCTTTCACGTCGCGATTTCACAGTGAACTCAATGGCGCTAGAGCTCACAGGTGAAAAACCTGTATTTATAGATCCATTTGGTGGTCTCGCTGACTTAGCAAAGAAAGTATTACGCACACCAGGGAAACCAGAGGATTCATTTAGCGATGACCCACTTCGCATGTTGCGTGCAGCGCGCTTTGCAAGCCAACTAAATTTTGAGATTGCACCCGAAGTTATTGTCGCGATGAAAGATATGGCAGAGCGGTTAGAGATTATCTCCGCCGAACGCATCCGTGATGAAATTACAAAACTTTTAATGTCTTCACAACCACGCACTGGTATTACGATTTTGGTTGAAACAGGCCTTGCTGATTTCACCATTCCGGAGATTCCAAAGTTACAACTTGAGGTGGATGAACATCACCACCACAAGGATGTCTATGAGCATTCAATTACAGTGCTTGAGCAAGCAATTGCATATGAAGAACGCTTAGGCGGCCCCAACCTTGTGATTCGCCTCGCTGCGTTATTGCATGACATCGGAAAACCAAAGACCCGCGCTCTCCTTGAAGGTGGCGGAGTCTCTTTCCATCACCACGAAGTAGTTGGTGCACGCCTTGCAAAAAGTAGGTTGAGAGCCCTGCGATTTAGCAATGAAATTATTGAAGAGGTAGAAACGCTGATTGCTCTCCATCTACGTTTTCATGGATACGGCGACGGAGAATGGACTGATTCTGCTGTGCGCAGATACGTACGCGATGCCGGTGAATTACTCACACATCTGCACGTACTTACTCGCGCGGATTGCACAACACGAAATGCACGTAAGGCCGCTCGATTAGCTGCAACATATGACAGCCTTGAAGCACGTATCGAAGTACTGATGGAACAGGAAGAGCTATCAAAGATTCGTCCAGATCTTGATGGCGCAGAGGTCATGCAACTACTTGGAATAAAGCCTGGAGCAGATGTCGGTCGTGCACTTGATTTCCTACTTGAACTTCGTCTGGATCAAGGACCACTTGGTAAAGAGAAAGCGACCGAGCTCTTAATGCAGTGGTGGGTTACTCGGAACGGATAAAGAACTTTGATGGTCGAAGGATGATCAGCGATGTTGCGAGATAACCGATTCCAATAACGGTAGGAAGTGTCCAGGTATCACCATTTGTCGGAAGCAAGAAGGCAGCGAGTAATCCTCCAAATACGATGGCAAAGTTAACGACAACGTCGTAGACAGCAAATACACGCCCACGGAAGATGTCATCGATCTTTGATTGCACGAGCGCATCATTTGTCACTTTCACGCTCTGCCCACATAAAGCTGTGAAAAATGCAGTAAGTGCAAGTGTTAGTGGTGTTCTAGCGAGAGCGAGAGCTATAACGCTGAACGATCCTGCAGCCATCGCCAATCGAATCCAGCGATGTCTTCCAACTTTACGAACCCCATAAGGGGCGAGAATTGCGCCAGCAACAAAGCCCACGGCAGCGGTAACGATCATAAAAGTAACACCAGCTAACCCAGCTTCGGTATCTAGCGGATCGTTAAATTTGTTTCGTTCGAGTACTAAAGTCATGAGTGTCAGCGCGGTGAGTCCACCTCTTTGAATTGCGATCGCTGCGATACCACGAGCTGCATCAACGTGGTCTTCTAAGAATTTAATTCCTTCTCGCATCTCCTTTAAGCCTTGGGTGAAAGATGCCTTAACAATTTCGTGTGGAAGTGGACCAATTTCATCGCGGCGTAGCAATGATGCAAAGAGCGCTGCTCCCAAATACCCGCAGACAGCTATAGAGATAATGATTGCATCTGCATTATCTGCCGAAGTCATAGAATCCAGAACTTTGCGAACACCCAGTCCGATTCCACCACCGAGTACAACCCATACAGATCCACCGGTGACGGCGAGCGCATTTGCGGAGATCAGATGATGACGAGAAATAACAAGAGGTAGACCGGCTGATAAACCGGCGAGAATTAATCTATTTATACCGAAAGCAATCAGTACAAAGACTGTTATCTCAATACCTGTTCGCCCTTGAAAAATCAAGAGAGCGATAATTGCTAATGTAATTGCGCGAATCATATTTGCAAAGAAGAGTGCACGTTGGCGTGAGAAGCGGTCGAGGATTGTTCCGACAAATGGTCCGACGATGGAATATGGAACCAATACAAGGGCAAAAGCGAGAGCAGCGCTCATTGCATCTGCCTGGCGCTCTGGTGAGAAAAGGATGAATGAGGCGAGCGCACTCTGGAAAATTCCATCGGTGAGCTGGCCCGTCCAACGAATACGCAGGAGCCGTATAAGTTTTCGATCGAAGAGAATCTCTTTAACGCTCACTGATTAACCTCCACTGGGTAAGCGTAGTAACTCAGAAGCGATTATTCTTCGCATGTGGCTACAACACTTACCTTGCGCTCACTGCGCGCCTATATCGACTACACCCTCGATAAGCGCGCAACTCTCATGGGCCTATTCCGTGGTGTGGTTGATGCGTGTGATGCAGATCCATATTTGATGCGTGCCGCGAAATACCATGGCGAGAAAGTGGATAGAAAGTGTCCGGTATGTAAAAAGATAGAGCTCGTTGAACTTCGCTACACATTTGGCGATCAACTCGGACAATTCTCAGGTCGAATTAAATCCCCTGAAGAGTTAGCGTCGATGGAGCACGAGTTCGGTGAATTCTCTGTCTATGTAGTTGAGGTCTGCCGTGGATGTTCATGGAATCACCTCTGTTCTACCTTTATTTTGGGCGATGGCATCACCCGTAAACCGCCGCGGAAAGTTCGGACGCTCGAAGATGAGTAGAAGACAGGTAACCTATAAGAATGGATAGATCAGTACTTCGCCGCCGTTTATTTCGCACGACGATCTTTCTGGGCGGATTCGGCTTTATTGCAGGATCTACCCTCTTTGCCTTTGCTTGGTTCTCTGTCTCAATCCCTGATCCAAATGCCTACGTCAACAGTCAGGCAACGATCATTCAATATTCCAACGGTGATGAGATCGGTCGCATCGGTACGCAGAATCGCCAAATTCTTCCTATTGCTCAGATCCCAATAAATATGCGTAATGCAGTGCTGGCTGCAGAAGATAGAAAGTTTTACTCCAACCAGGCATTTAGCGTGACAGGTATTGCTCGTGCACTTATTAATAATTTGAAATCTGGAAGCCTCAATGGTGAAGGTGGATCAACCATTACTCAGCAATATGCCAAGACGGCATTTCTTACCTCAAGCCGAACTATTGAGCGTAAAATTAAAGAGCTTGTCATTGCAATGAAGTTAGAGAATGCTCTATCGAAAGATCAAATCTTTGAAAATTACCTCAATACTATCTACTTTGGCCGTGGCTCCTACGGTGTTCAAACAGCATCGCAACAATATTTCAATCGCAATGTTGATCAATTAACACTGTCGCAGACTGCAGTTATCGCAAGTATCTTGCGCTCGCCAGGTTATTACGACCCATCACTGTCAGAAGAGAATGCAGTTCGCCTCGAGAGCCGATTCCAGTACGTCATTGATGGAATGTTCAACGAAGGCTGGATTACGCAAGAACAGGTCGATCAAGCAAAGTTTCCTACAGTTGCACCTCGTGTGACATCAGGAACCTTGAGTGGGCCAAAAGGTCATGTCATTTCACAAGTGCAGAGAGATTTAGGGCGACTCGGATTTTCTGAAGAACAGTTACTTGAAGGCGGACTTGTCATTCGCACAACGCTGGTAGAGAAAGCACAGCAATCAGCGGTAGATGCTGTTACTAAGTTCTACCCAAAGAAAGCCCCTGAAAACCTACGTATTGGCCTTGTTGCTATTCGCCCTGGAACGGGTGAAATCATCGCACTTTACGGCGGCCGAGATTACTTAGAGCGTCAACTCAATGATGCAACACAATCAATTGCTTTAGCAGGTTCAACATTTAAACCATTTGCACTTATTGCTGCCCTTGAAGCAGGAATCCCGCTGACATCTATGTGGAATGGTGATTCACCACAAACATTTGATGATCTTGGTAAGCCTTACATTGTGAGCAACTACGGCAATGAAGGGTGGGGTCAACTCGACCTTCTCACTGCAACTCAACATTCAGTCAACACGATCTTTGTTCCACTTGGTATGAAAGCTGGCATGGATAAAGTCGTAGATGCCGCGCGCAGAGCAGGTATTCCAGAAAACGTCGCGATGATTGCAACCCCATCTGTTGTATTAGGTGTGGCATCTCCGCGCGTAATCGATGTCGCTAACGCCTACGCTACTTTTGCTGCTCAAGGTGTCTATGCCAAACCATTCTTGGTCGCCTCTGTTACAGGTCCAAATAAGGGTGTGCTCTATGAAGCAACTCCACAAACACAAGAAGTTTTCTCTAAAGAGGTAATGGCTGATCTCACCTATGCTCTCAAGAGCGTGGTAAATGGTGGAACAGGTGCTGCGGCACTTTCACTCGGCCGCCCCGCAGCTGGCAAGACTGGAACATCACAATCAAATGCCTCTGCCTGGTTTGCTGCATACACACCACAATTATCTGCATCCGTTGCCTTCTTTAGAGATTCGGCCTCAGAATCACTCAACGGCATCGGCGGATTAACCTCTGTTACAGGTGGAACCTTCCCGGCACGTATCTGGGCAGAATTTATGAAGGGCGCGCTTAAGGGCGAGCCCGTGATGACATTTCCTGCCCCTTCAAATGTCGGAGGTCTTGAGCCGATTGAGATGACAACTGGCGGCGTTCAAACCAGAACAGATTAATGTAACTCTCCATGAGCGCTCGTCTTGCTAAACCAGCTGTCGTACTTATCTTTCTTAGCTTGATTGGAACCCTGGTGGGGGCAGTTAAATTCAGCCCCTGCGAGCAATCATTCTGGGCAACTCCAGATCAATATGTACACGCCTGTTATTCAGATATTCCAGCGTTATACGGTGAACGCGAGTTAGATGATGATCGTTGGTCGTATTCATCGACTACAAATGCGGTGGAGTATCCAGTACTCACAGGAGCTGTGATGTGGTTCTTTGCTCGCATCATTCCTGATGGCGATAACGAAATGCTCAATTACTACAGAGTTAATCAGATCTTCTTAGCCGGACTATTTATATTTATCGCACTTATTGTTTATCGAATACGACCCGAGTTTGCCTATCTTTCTGCAATCGCACCTGCAGCGATTGCATCGCTCTATATCAATTGGGATTTGTGGGCGATCGTCTCGATGATGCTCTCTATTTATTGGTTTGATCGGAAGAAGTACACGCACTCAGCTCTTGCAATTGGTATTTCGATCTCAACTAAATTCTTACCGATTTTCCTACTTTTACCGATTGCACTCATTTTGTGGCGACGTAATGAAATCAGAGAGCTTGCTCGTTATCTTGGGATTACTGTTGCAACTTTCCTTCTCATCAATATTCCAGTCATGCTCACAACTCCTGACGGTTGGTTACGTTTCTACCAACTTAACTTTGATCGTGGAGAGGATTGGGGTTCACTCTGGTATGCCCTCTCCTCCCTTGGAGTAAATCTAGGAAATACAAACTTCTTTGCAATCCTTGCTCTGGCAGTTGCAGTTCTTCTGGTTACTCTTCTTATCTTCTCAACTAAAGAGACTGTGCAACTTGCCGATGTCAGCTTTATTGTTTTAGCCCTGGTCATGATTGCTAGCAAGGTGTATTCACCACAATATGTTCTATGGCTGGTTCCACTTGCAGTCATCGCCATAACAAGACGTAAAGATGTTCACGCTTTTTGGGTGTGGCAGATTGCGGAAGTGATTTATCACGTGGCAATTTGGCAACATTTAGCTAGCGTCACTGAGGCAAAGTTCGGACTGCCTCTGACCGGTTATGCCTTAATCAGCCTGATCCGCATCGCCGCCTGCCTCTATTTCGTCGTTCTCCTCATCAAAAAGGCCTCCCAGGGCGGCCAATTCCCGCATGAATTTCTCTTTAAATCCGCCGACAGTTACCCTTAACCCTCCACACCGTGGCCCCCAACTTGGGTCAGCTGCGATGCGGAGAAGCTATAACCCTCCTGTCACGGAAATGCCGTGGCCGTCTTAGTCCAGAGGAGGTCGGGTTAACGCATGCGTCACTATGAATTAATGGTCATTCTCGATCCAGAACTCGAAGAACGTACAGTCACACCGTCACTTGAGACATATCTCAAGATCATCAAAGACAGCGGAGGCCGCGTCGACAAGCTCGATGTTTGGGGCCGACGTCGTATGTCATTCGAAATCAACAAAAAAGGCGAAGGCATCTACGCAGTTGTAGATATGCACTGTGAGCCTGCTGCGGTCAAGGAATTGGACCGTCAACTTAACTTGAACGAATCCGTTCTACGTACAAAGGTTATTCGTCCCGAATAATCTCCACATACTTGTTGGTGGCATCTAGAAAATGTTGCCGGCGGGATGTAATTTAAAAGTATGGACTCCACCAGTAGAGACCACCCAGAGCAGGCATAGGCAGAGAACTTAAAGAGAGAAGAGGAAAAAATGGCAGCTGGAGATACAACAATCACAATGATCGGCAACCTCGTTGACGATCCTGAGCTACGTTTCACACCATCAGGTGCGGCGGTAGCTAAATTCCGTGTTGCTTCAACACCTCGTTATCTCGATAAGACTACGAATGAATGGAAAGATGGCGAGAGCCTCTTCCTTCAATGCCAAATCTGGCGTCAAGCTGCAGAGAATGTTGCAGAGTCACTTACAAAGGGAATGCGCGTCATTCTCTCTGGTCGACTTAAGCAGCGTTCATACGAAACAAAAGAAGGCGAAAAGCGCACAGTCTTTGAAGTAGAAGTTGATGAAGTAGGTCCATCTCTCCGCAACGCCACCGCTAAGGTCACACGTACCCAACGCGCTGGTGGAGCAAGTGGTGGATTTGGAGCGGCAGCACCTGCTGCAGCCGATTCATTTAACGACGATCCTTGGGCTGCCGCATCACCTTCACCAGCCGGCGGTGGATGGGCAACCACTACCTCCGACGAACCTCCATTCTAAAAAAGTTTAAATAGATAACTAACCACCATTCCTCATGGGTGATCGAAAATCGATCGCCGTGAGGGCCCGAAAAGGAGCACCACAATGGGAGCACGTAATAACCGGAACCTCAAGGAACCGAAGAACAAGGGCGCGAAAGCTGCTGCCCTCAATAAGAAGTTCAAGAAGAAGCCTTGCAGCTTCTGCCGCGACAAGGTCAGCTATATCGATTACAAAGATATCGCGACCCTTCGTAAGTACATCTCTGATCGCGGCAAAATCCGCGCTCGCCGCGTCACTGGCGCATGTACACAACACCAACGCTCGATTGCAACGGCTGTAAAGAATAGCCGCGAAGTTGCACTCTTGCCTTACACATCGACAGCTCGCTAAAGGGGTAGCCAATAATGAAACTTATTCTTACTCGCGAAGTAGCAAAGCTCGGTAGCGCAGGCGACGTTGTCTCTGTGAAAGATGGTTATGCCCGCAACTTCTTGTTACCACGTGGCGTAGCAATCGCATGGTCACTCGGTGGCGAAAAGCAGATCGAAGGAATCCGTCGTGCACGTGCTGCACGCGAAGTCCGCGATATCGATCACGCTAAAGAGATCAAGGCAGCGCTCGAAAAGGCGCCAATTACGATCACTGTAAAGGTCGGAGCAAACGGTCGTTTGTTCGGTTCAGTTACAGATAAAGATATCGCTGCTGCAATCAAGGCAGCTGCAGGTACAGATATTGATCGTCACAGCATCAAGACCGCTGGACACGTCAAGAAGACTGGCGACCATGCAGTCAAGGTTTCACTTGCTCATGGAGTTATCGCAAGCGTTACCGTTTCGGTAGTACCAGCCAAGTAATCAGTACTTAACTCAAAGGCCCCTCGCGCAAGCGGGGGCCTTTGCTTTATAACCAATTAGCTTTCTTAAATTTATAGTAAAGAACACTAGTTACAACAACCATCACACCCACAACTAGTGGATAACCGAAGGTCCACCCTAACTCTGGCATCTGATCAAAGTTCATTCCATAGATTCCTGCAAGCATTGTTGGGGTGGCAGCGAGTGCGACCCATGAAGTTATCTTGCGCATATCTTCATTCTGTTGCACCTGTACATGTGC
>CAXNHI010000012.1:0-12418 GCA_964202195.1 Candidatus Planktophila sp.
CGTGGGAATGCGCCACCGATAAAGAGTTTGTAGGTCTTCTTCACATCAAGACGTGACTTTGAGCTCGACATTACTTTGCTCCCTTCAAGTAAGCAGCAAGTCCATGGCGTCCGCCTTCGCGACCCCAACCAGATTCTTTATAGCCACCAAATGGGCTGGCAGGATCAAACTTATTAAATGTATTTGCCCAGATAACACCTGCACGAAGATGCTTTGCAGTCCAGAGAACTCGTGAACCCTTATCCGTCCAGACACCTGCTGATAATCCAAATGGTGTGTTGTTCGCCTTTTCAATCGCCTCTTGTGGAGTTCTAAAGGAGATGACAGAGAGAACTGGTCCGAAAATTTCTTCGCGCGCGATGCGGTGTGCTTGTGTGACGCCGGTAAAGAAGGTTGGTGGATACCAGAATCCCTTAGCAGGAATTGTGCAGGCAGCTGAGTATCGCTCTGCGCCTTCTGCGTCACCTGAGAGTGCCAGCTCTGTAATTTTCTCTAACTGTTCGCGAGAGTTAATTGCGCCAATATCGGTGTTCTTATCTAGCGGATCACCGAGTCGAATCTGAGACATGCGGTGCTTAAGTTTTTCAAGAAATTCATCTTGAATGTTCTCTTGTATGAGAAGACGTGATCCGGCGCAGCAGACATGTCCTTGGTTAAAGAAGATGCCGTTGATAATTCCCTCGACAGTCTCATCAAGGGGTGCATCTTCAAAGACGACATTGGCACCTTTGCCGCCGAGCTCAAGGGTTAAACCCTTACCTGTACCAGCGACTGAGCGTGCAATCAACTTTCCAACATCTGTTGATCCAGTAAATGCGATCTTGTTAATTCCTGGGTGGTTAACGATGGCAGCACCTGTTGCACCGTCACCTGTAACAATATTTACAACACCAGCTGGAAGTTCTGCTTGTTGGCAGACCTGAGCAAATAACAGTGCTGTCAGCGGAGTTGTCTCTGCTGGCTTTAGGACAACAGTGTTTCCAGTTGCAAGTGCTGGAGCAATTTTCCATGAGAGCATCAAGAGCGGGAAGTTCCAAGGAATGATTTGGCCAACAACTCCGTAAGGCTTTGGATTATTGCCAACACCTGCGTGCTCTAACTTATCTGCCCACCCTGCGTGATAGAAAAAGTGTGCCGCAGCTAAAGGAATATCAACATCGCGTGTCTCGCGGATTGGTTTTCCGTTATCCATTGTTTCAAGGACAGCAAATTCGCGTGCGCGCTCTTGCATGATGCGAGCAATGCGATAGAGATACTTACCGCGCTCTGATGGAGCCATCTTCGACCAGACTTTAAGACCTTCTTGTGCCGCCTTAACTGCCTTATCAATATCTGATTTTTCTGCGTAGGCAATTTTTGCCAATACTTCTTCGGTGGCAGGATTAATTGTTGTAAAAGTCTTGCCAGCCTTTGGCGCTACGAACTTACCGCCGATAAAGAGTTTATAGACAGGATCAATCGTGACGATCGCCTTTGATTCAGGTGCGCTGGAGTACTCAAATGTCATTGGGGTTTCCTTAATCCAACGTCACGTAATTAGCTCCACCATAGTGGCCAGAGGTTAACTTTTGTCTCTGCATCAAGAGATCGTTAAGCAGAGCACTTGCTCCGATTCTAAATAGCCCTGGGTTGAGCCATTCATCTCCTGCAGTCTCTTTTACAAGTACAAGTTGTTTGATGGCATCCTTTGTTGTTCTGATTCCACCTGCTGGCTTTACGCCGATGCGAACACCTGTCATTTGATAGAAATCTCGGACAGCTTCAAGCATCACGAGTACAACAGGTGCCGTTGCAGCAGGTGCCACTTTGCCGGTACTTGTCTTGATGAAGTCTGCTCCAGCTGCCATCGCTAGGAAGCTCGCCTTTCGGACATTGTCATAGGTAACAAGCTCACCAGTCTCAAGAATGACCTTGAGATGGGCCTTATCTGCGCATAGGGATTTAATGTAAACGATTTCACTAAAGACCTTTTCAAGATCTCCCGATAGGAAGGCGCCGCGATCAATGACCATATCGATCTCAGTCGCGCCGTTTGCGATCGCATCCTTTGTATCGCGCTCTTTGACTTCCAAGGATGCTCGTCCTGATGGGAATGCTGTTGAGACTGCAGCTACCGGAATATCGTGGCCGCCACTTTCATCTAGCTGCTTTCGAGCAACAGTAACCATGTCGTTGTAGACACAGATCGCACCAACATGTGGAACGCTCGGATCAGTTGGATCTGGACGAATTGCTTTATTGCAGAGAGCTTTTACTTTGCCATCAGTATCTGCACCTTCAAGAGTTGTTAAGTCGATCATGCTAATTGCCATATCTATCGCCCATTTTTTACTTGCAGTTTTTATGCTTCGAGTTGCCAGCATCGCTGCGCGCGCATCAGCACCTACTTGATCAACGGGAGAAAGTGTTTTTAAAAATCCCTTGATCGAAGAGAGCGAGCCATCGGTGAGAGCTGCGGCGGTTGTGACCATCTTCATATCTTAACTGCGCAGCCTCTTACTGAGAAGTCCCTTTTTCGTTAAACTCACGCGTATGAAGCCAACTCCGATAGTTCTCGACTGCGATCCTGGTCACGATGATGCACTTGCCATGATTTTAGCTGCCCATAACCCGGCAATTAATCTTTTGGCAATCACAACTGTCTCCGGAAATGGAATTATTGCAAAGGTCACCGCCAATGCACTCTCGATCTGCGCACTTGCAAAGATCAACGTTCCGGTTGCAGAAGGTGCTGGCAATGCAATCCTTGGATATATAGAAGCAGCTACAGATATTCATGGTGAGACCGCACTCGATGGTGCTCCGCTACCACCACCTGCATTCGAACTTGAAAAGATGTCAGGTGTTGATCTCATTGCAAAGGTAGTACGCGAGCACCCTGAGAAAGTAACTCTTGTTGCAACTGGTCCACTGACAAATATTGCGCTCTTTCTTAAGCTCTATCCCAACCTTCGCGGCAATGTTGCAGAGATCGTCTTTATGGGTGGAAGCGCATCACGTGGAAACCGCACTCCATATGCAGAATTTAATATCTGGATGGATCCAGAGGCGGCAGATGTTGTGATGAAATCAGGAATCCCGCTGACTATGTGTGGCCTTGATGTCACACATCAGGCACTGGTAACTAAGCCTATTTTTGCCAAACTTGAGGCGATGGGAACTGATCTCTCCAAGACTGTGATCGGTTTGCTTAAGTTCTTTGCCTCAACCTATAACGATGTCTTCGAGATGCCAGATCCACCACTGCACGATCCTGTGGCTGTTGCGCTTCTAATTGATCGTACAGTTGTAAAGACTCGTAGATCTAATGTGGAAATTGAACTCAATGGAAAATTCACTCGCGGTGCAACCGTTGTTGATATCTACAATCGCAGCGGATCAACTGCCAATGTTGATGTTGCTCTCGAGCTTGATTTCGATAAGTTCTGGTCGATGATGCTTTCTGCGGTAGAGAAGGCCGGCAAGGCTTAATTTACTGGGCGGCCATTAGCTTTATCAAAGGCGATAATTTCACGTAGCGCATCGATAGATGTGTTGAGCAAGATATCTAACGGTGGCATTGGCTCTTTCGCATGAACCATCATGACGCCACCTGCGCGGACTCGGAGCATTGAGGCAATCACAAAGAGCGCCGATGCCTCCATCTCAGAACAGATAGCCCCGCCGATCTCCCACGCCTTCCAGCGATTAAGAAGATCTGCTGCAACACCCATGCGCTCAGGCTCATGTTGACCGTAGAAAGAATCCTTCGACTGGGTAATTCCAATGCGATAGCGCGCACCATTTTTCTCAGCAGCTCGCTTCAATGCCATCACCAAATCGATATCAGCGATAGCTGGAAATTCAATCGGCATGTAATGCTTTGATGTTCCTTCATCGCGAATTGCGGCAGAGATAATTGCGAGTTCGCCGGAGACGCTATCGGGTTGAATATGTCCTGAAGTGCCGACGCGAATAAATGTATCTGCACCCACTCGCACTAGTTCTTCTAGCGCAATTGCAGCAGAGGGACAGCCGATTCCGGTCGATGTGACAGAGACCTTAACTCCATCAAGTGTTCCAGTATATGTGGTGTATTCACGGTTACTTGCTACATGAACAGGGTTATCAAAGAGTGCGGCGATTGGCTCACAACGTCCAGGATCTCCAGGCAAGAGAACATACTTTCCGACATCACCCTTCTTTAATTGAATGTGATATTGCTTCTCATCGTTAAGCATTCTGATCTCCCTTGATTAGTTCACGTACTGCCAATACAGCTGTTTCAATCAGTGGTTCGAGTGAACCGAGTTCGCCTTCACCATGCATCACCATAATTCCTCCGGCGCGTACTCGAAGCATAGAAGCAACGATAAACAATGTGGAGGCTTCCATCTCAGAACAGATGGCCCCGCCGATCTCCCACGCTTTCCATCGATCCAGTAGACGTTGTGTCACACCAGAGTGCTCGGGTTCGACCTCACCGTAGAAAGAATCCTTAGATTGCGAGATGCCCACTCTGTGAGCCAACCCTTTTGCTGTTGCAGCCTTTCGAAGCGCCTGCACAACTTCATAGTGCGCCACTGCTGGAAAATCTGCCGGCATGTAGTGAAGGGATGTTCCTTCATCGCGAATTGCACCGGTAACGATCGCTAACTCACCAGATTGAGTTCCGGGTTGAATGGAACCTGAAGTCCCCACACGGATAAAGGTCTTTGCGCCAACGCGTACAAGTTCTTCCATAGCAATTGCAGATGAAGGACAGCCGATACCAGTTGAGGTAACTGAGACCTTTACTCCATCAAGAAAGCCGGTGTAGGTAACGTATTCACGATTGGTTGCAACATGTACAGCGTTATCGAGATGGCGAGCAATCACTTCAGCGCGACCAGGATCTCCTGGCATAAGTACATACTCACCGACATCACCTTCTTTGAGATGAATGTGGTGCTGTAGTTGGCTCATAACCTCTTGACCCTTTCGATGAAAAAGTCCATAAATGCATCCACATCAACTTCCATCGCCACCTTTGCGTTCGGTGCCTTGCCTGAGGCGTTGAAGTGATCTGCCGAAATCTTTGCAGTGGTGAATTCACCGTGTAACTCGATATCGACGTAATAGTCGCGCATCTCTACAAGGTCTGGTCTTACCAAAATCGCTGCAGCTAAAGGATCATTGATCGCACACCCTTGAATACCTTGATACTCGGCGTGAAATTCCATATAGAAGGCGGTAGATCGATCGATAAAGTTACGAACATCTTCTCGTGCACCTGCTAATCGCTCAATATGTGCCTTAGTGAAGAGGCATTGATAAGTGACATCGAGCGGAACAATTGTCAGATCGATCCCGGAACGCAAGAGAATATCGAAGCTCTCTGGATCACAGAAGACGTTGTATTCAGATGATGGGGTGGCATTACCTGGATAGTGAATTGTTCCGGCCATCGATACTACGTTCTTGATCTTCTTACGCAGTGATGGATCTTTAAGAAGCGCTAGAGCCAAGTTAGTAACAGGGCCAATACAAAGAATTGTGATTTCACCTGGATTTGCATTGACAATATCAATAATCAAATTTGCAGCGTTGCTTTCAACAATCTTCGTTGTTGGATTCGGTAGCACGGCATGTCCCAAACCAGTATCTCCGTGGGTCTCTTCTGCAACTGAGAGTGCCTTTACTAAAGGTTCTGTTGCTCCCATAGCTACTGGAATATCTCTCATACCTAGAAGCTCGACGAGCTTGAGAGCATTAGTCGTACATTTTTCAACAGTTGTATTGCCATGAGTCGTAGTTATTGCCTGGAGAGATACTTCGGGCATTGCTTTGAGCAAGATAAATGCGAGAGCATCATCAATGCCAGGATCGGTATCAAGAATTACCTTCATACTTGCTCCTCCCCGACTTCACTTTTGTGGAAACCCCATCCAAAGCAGGAGATAAGTGTGGCAAGAGCGGTTGCTGCTGTCATGAAATAAAAGCCGGTCCACCCATCAAACTTTTCGACAATCAAGCCGGCTGAGGTGCTTCCGATCGTAACTCCGATAGAAAGTGCTGCGCTGACGAAGGCAAAAGCTTCATTGAGGCGACTAAGCGGTACAAGCTCCTTCATATAAGCGTTGGCAGAGATGAGCGCTGGACCAATTGCGACGCCCGAGATGATGATCCAGAAAACAATCGTATCCAGATCCTGAAAGAAAAGAATGCCTGATGTACATACGGTCATCACAGCTAACGAGACTGTATATCTGATTGAGCTAGAAATTTTCCAATGGATAAATCCATATATAAGTCCCGAGACCGTGCTTCCTATTGGGTACAAACCAACCCAAAGCCCACCTTCACTTACTCGTCCAGCTTCTTTCGCAACTGCAATGATGACAACAAAATTTGAACCAAAGAGAAGTCCAAGTGCAATAAGTGAGAGCAATAGTGATTTCACATATGGAATCGCCAGAATTCCGCGAGTGTGATCATCGTGGACTCGCTCAAAGCCACCGTGATCTGTACTTGTAAGAGCGAGACCGATTCCTCCGATTACGAGAAAAACGATTCCTGCCAATAGTGGGGAGCGTGATCCATACAGTGAGAGTAGAAATCCAGCGAGGGCTGGTCCTACAACAAAGGCAGTTTCATCAAAGACTGATTCGAGAGAGAGCGCAGAGCTAAGTTCTTTCTGATCATCGATTGATCTACTCCAGCGGGTACGTGTGTAACTACCAATATTTGGAAAAGTACCACCACAGACCGCCGCAATTAACAAAAGTCCAACTGTCGAGTGATTTATGAAATAGAGAAGACCTAACGTAGCAACTGCGTTGATGGCAGTAACTGGAAGCAAGACAGAGCGGGTGCCATATTGATCGGCTAGTTTTCCAACGCGCGGACTGAAAATCGCTCCCGACATGGTGTAAAAAGCTGAGGTAAGGCCAGCCAGTGCAAAAGAATCTCGGACATCTGAGACTAGAAATACGATCGCCACTGTATTCATCGCCATCGGAATTCGGCCAAGTGCACCAAATCCAACTGTCGATAGAGCATGGGGCTTGCGCATTATTGACGCATAAGAACCAGCCAAATTAGGAGTCTATTTCTTGCTGCCACTTGAGCAGAATCTCAAACGCTTTATCAAAACTATCAACTACATGACCAGCATCTTCCACGCATCCGCGAACGAAGAGGTTAATGCCCTTTCCATCAATCATATTTCGATCACGAATCACGCGAGTATCTGTGACCAAACCAATCATTCCTTTTTTGCTCTTATCGTGGCGCATCTCAGCCCAGAAAATACCGATTTCATTAGCAGTTCCATCATCGACCATGGGTCCATCAAGGAGAGCTAAAACTACATTTGCACCAAGAACCTCTCGGGCATCGGTATCGAAGATGAACTTAGGAGTTACTGGATCTGGCAGCGCAATCTCATGAGGCACAAAGACTTCCATTCCAGCATCACGCATACGCTTTGCGCATTGATCGATAAATGTTCGCTCATACGGTGTGAAGAGCGGTCCAGCAAAGTAGATCTTCATTATTAGTACATCACAGTCTTTGTTAGATGGTGTGGCCAATGTGTAGCGTGATACGTCTTCCAGAAACGGAAATCAACTTGTGGTTGCAATAGCGGATCCATTCCAGGGCGACGCTTGTTTATTTCTTCAGTGAGTTTGGCAATGACGTAGATCGAGCTAGCGCGAAGTTCAATCTCAGCTTCACTATCTCGCTTTACCTCAACCAGGCTAATAATCTGCTTTTCAAGCTCTGGCGTGTATTCAAAGATATTCATCACGCGCAGACCAACCGGAACTATGTAATCAGCAAATGCGGTGAGATTATCTGCATCCTCTAACTTCCATGCCCCACGTGGTGAGAGTGCAAGATGCATTCCCCAAATACCAAGCTGGGCTAATTTAAAGATATGAACTTCTGAGCCGTGATACATGCTGACATCACGGAAACGAGGAAACTCAGTGGTTAAACGTTCAAGGAGACCATCGCCGTTGGCATAGAGACGTGGGGCGCAAGATCGAACAAAATTGGAGTAACGACCCTGGTACTTCTCGACCAAGACGCGACCTACCTCGTTAAAGAGCACCACACGCTCATCGAGCATCGGCATCTCGATCGTTCCTGCAAATACTGATTCCAGATCTTTCCGTGTGAGCTTCGCAAGATACTCACCACTAAAGAATGGGATCCCTGCGTTGATGGCGCGATGTAGACAAGCCAGCATCGCTTCCGAATCACACCAGCGCTTACCCATGTAATCTGTTTCAAATTTCACACCGGTAGAAAAGTCTGTGAAGGCAAAGTTCATCGTATTCACAACCAAGGTGAAATCCATAATTACATCAGGATCGTTACCAAAGTCAAAGAGCATTGAGCCATCTGGCTTGGCAAACTCTTCGTAGGCCATCCAATGTGCTACTTCTGTGATCTTCTCGTGGTTGATATGCACGAGCTTTGCACCATCAACGACCGGTTGCAGGCTCGCTAAGACAGGTGAATTCCAATTTACGGTCATCTACATCACTATTCCGAGCCGCGGCGATACGGCATACCGGCCATGGCAGGCGGTGTTAATCGCTGGGCTAAGAAGGTAAGAACTATCAGCGTTGCAAAGTTAGGGAATACAGTGACAAACTCTTGTGGAATAACATCTACACGTTGATGGATCCACCAAGCTACAAGTGCGAGTGATCCTGAGATAAGTCCTGGCTTCCAGCGACGATTAATCGAGTAGAAGATAGAGAGAGCTAGCGCCACAATTCCTGCAACCATAATCAGTGACATCACTGATTCGCTCTGGCGCACTCGAAGTGCATCTGTAAATCCAAAGAGAATTGAGCCAGCAAAAACCCCACCCGGTTTCCAGTTACCAAAGATGACCGTTGCTAACCCGATAAAGCCGCGACCAGCAGTCTGTCCTTCGCGATACACAGATGCAGCAACTACTGCCAAATATGCGCCACCAAGGGATGCCAGCATTCCAGAGACTGAGATCGCGATATATCGAATGCGATACACGTTTATACCAAGAGATTCTGCTGCCATTGGATTTTCTCCAGAGAAGCGCATACGCAAACCAAACTTACTACGCCAGAGAATCCATGAGGTCAGTGGGACTAGTAGCAATAGCGCAATTGT
This sequence comes from Candidatus Planktophila sp., assembly GCA_964202195.1. Taxonomy (GTDB): domain Bacteria; phylum Actinomycetota; class Actinomycetes; order Nanopelagicales; family Nanopelagicaceae; genus Planktophila. The sequence goes on from CAXNHI010000012.1 coordinate 9,130, forward strand.
TACAAGCGAAACATCTTTAGTTAATCCGTGAAGAATTCCCGCAAGATTTGAGATAAAGAAAATATTCTGCGCATCAATACTTTCAAGAATTGGTGCGATGACGGGAATAGTGAAAGTTGGGAAGGAATCAACTGGAGGCGAGACAGTTCTATCGCCACCTACAGTTGGGAAGAAGACACCTGAGAGATATCTAGCTCCACCGGCTGCAATGAGGTTGATTGCAAGTCCAGATACCGCCTGATCGATACCGATCTTGACTGTAAGGATTGCGTGAAAGAATCCAGATGCTAAACCAAAGATTGCAGCAGCTACAAAGCCCATCAATGGACCATGAAGATAGCCAAACCAAGCCGCAGTCCATGTTCCAACAATCATCATTCCTTCAAGACCGATGTTAATAACACCAGCTCGTTCTGCCCACAGTCCACCGAGACCAGCCATAAGAAGTGGAATAGCAAAGCGAAGAGTCGCACCTGATGTACCTGGTGAAGTGATATCTGTTGCGCCAGTCAAATTCTCGACAAGAGCCAGAATAAAGAAAATGCCGGCAATCATCAGCGTAATTCGCGCTGGAGATTTAAAGAGTGATTTCACCTTACTTGGCGCTTTAATTTCTTTCTTAGTATCGGTAGCCATTACTTGGACTCCTTTACAAGTTCAACATTTGCCTTACCGACTGCTCGCTGCTGTTGGCTCAAGTTGATGCGTGCCACAACTTCATAGGCAATAACAATCGAGAGGACGATTGTTCCCTGCATCACGATCACAATTTCTGGTGGCACACCTTCGTATTCCAGCACTGGTGCTGCGCGCTCGAGGAATGACCAGAGGAATGCTGCAAAGAAGATTCCGATCGGATGATTTCTACCCAAGAGCGCTAGTGATAGCCCAGTGAAGGCAAAGCCCGACGGAAATGCCATGCTGTATGAGTGAGTATCCGAGAGCAGAGTTCCGAGTCCAACCAGTCCTGCGATTGCACCTGAAAGAACAGTTGTAATGAAGATCATTCCTGGTGCATTAACACCGCTTGATCGCGCTGCACGGAAAGATAGACCAGTTGCTCGTAAGTTAAAGCCAAAGACTGTCTTGTTAAGCATGATCCAGTAGGCAATACCAACAAAGATCGCTACAAAGATAAATGAGTAAATCTCGCCATTAAACATCTTAAAGGTAGGCATCTGGCCACTGAGTGGAATTGGCTTCGTTTGAACGTTCTGCGAACCTTCAGGGAGAATTCCAAGTAAGTCTTCACCCAATAAGAAGGCGATGATCGCTGCTGCAATGAAGTTGAGCATGATGTTACTGATAACTTCAGAGACACCTCGTCGAACCTTGAGATAACCAGCAATGGCTGCCCACAAACCACCGGCGAGCATCGCAGTGATAACAATAAGTAGTACGTGTAGAACTGGTGGAAGGCTTACAGCTGCTCCAACTACTGCGCCAAAAAATGCTCCCATTCGGTACTGACCATCAATACCAATGTTAAAGAGAAGCATTTTAAATCCGATGGCAGCTGCAACGCCGGCAAGATAGTAGGAGACAGTTTGATTAAGCTCTGAGACTAAGTTGCGAGGGTCAAAGCCATAAGAAATCATTACTTGAAAAATATCGATTGGATTAGCACCGCGCAGAATCAGGATTACTGAAACCAACAGCAGCGAACTCACTACAGCAGCGAGTGGAGCGACTGTCCCCCAGAAAATTCGATCTTTCTTCATGCGCTCTTTGCTCCAGTCATTGCTAGACCGAGATCTTCAGGCGTGGTTTTCAGTGGATTGAGAATTGAAACAATGGTTCCACTATAAATAACCGCGATTCGATCCGAGAGTGAGAAGAGTTCTTCCAGATCTGCAGAGATAAGAAGTACTCCTGTACCAGCTGAACGCGCCTTCATCAGGTGATCCCAAATGATTGCTTGCGCACCGACATCAACACCTCTGGTGGGTTGGGCTGCAACGATTAACTTAGGATCGCCACTTAACTCTCGACCCACAATGAATTTCTGCTGATTTCCACCCGAAAGCGCACTTGCCAATACATTCACACCTGGTGTGCGCACATCGAATTCTTCAACCACACGCTTTGAATCTTCGGCGGCGGCGGTTTTATTGACCCACATACCTTTAGCCATCGGCGTTGCAAATTGATGACCAAGAATTCTGTTCTCCCAGAGTGGGGCTGACATGAGCAATCCATCGCGTTGACGATCTTGTGGAATATAGGCAACGCCGGCATTGCGAATCTCTTTTGTATGAGTAGTTGATGCATCAAGTCCAAGGACTTCAACGCTCCCACTAGTTGCTGGAAGAAGACCCATGATTAACTCAATGAGTTCGCTCTGCCCATTACCTTCAACTCCGGCAAGACCAAGAATCTCTCCGCCATGGAGCTCAAGGTTGAGATCATGAAGAATTTCTCGCCCATCGTGGCGAGAGTATGAAGCGTCCTTGATCGAGAGAATGCTCTTCTGGCTAATATTTTGAACTCCAGCAATTGGCTTAGGTAGCTCTCCACCGACCATGAGCTCTGCAAGTTCTTTCTTATTGGTATCTGCAGGCTTCTTGGTTGCAACGGTTGTGCCCTGACGCATGATCGTAATTTCATCTGCAATAGAGAGGACTTCATCCAATTTGTGAGAGATAAAGAGGACTGTGAGTCCGTTATCAACCAACTCCCTCAAGTTCTCAAAGAGCTCGGTTACTTCTTGTGGGACCAAAACCGCTGTGGGTTCATCAAGGATGAGAATCTTTGCTCCTCGGAAAAGTACCTTTGCGATCTCAACTCTTTGGCGTTCTCCGACGCCTAAATTTAAAAGTGACTCATCAGGATCAATATCTAGATGGTAAGTCTCAGCGATCTCCAGCAATTTTTTACGTGCTTCATCGTATTTAATTACAAACCCAAATCGTGATGGCTCACTACCTAAAATAACATTCTCTAAAACTGTTGCGTTATCAGCTAACTTGAAATGCTGGTGAACCATGCCAATGCCAAGTGCGATCGCATCTTGCGGGGATTTGAGAGAAACTTCCTTACCGAAAACTTTAATAGATCCAGCATCTGGGCGAATGAGGCCGTAGAGAACTTTCATCAGTGTTGACTTGCCAGCACCGTTCTCACCGATAATGGCGTGGATAGATCCTTCCCGTACGAGAAGAGAGACATCACGGTTTGCAACTACACCGGGATATTTCTTTTCAACTCCTACTACTTCGAGGATATTTCCCACGCAGAACTACTTTCTCTAATTTAAGTGCGAAGTGCGCCGCCATGTCAGCGGCGCACT
>CAXNHI010000013.1:0-12416 GCA_964202195.1 Candidatus Planktophila sp.
GTTAATCCATGCGTGATGTAGTCATTCTCGGTTCCACCGGTTCAATCGGTGTGCAAGCACTTGAAATCATTGATGCAAACCCAGGTCAATTTCGCGTTGTGGCGCTGACTGCGGCTGGAAATAATATTGATCTTCTCGTTACCCAGGCAGTTAAATTTAAAGTAAGTGTGGTCGGAGTAACTCATAACGCCGATCAAGTTCGACACGGCCTTCCAGGAGTTCAGGTTATTGATGGACCTGATGCTTCAACTGAAGTTGCGGCGATTACCTGTGATGTAGTGCTCAATGCAATCACTGGATCGATTGGCTTGGCTCCCACTCTTGCAGCGCTCAGAGTTGGAAATAGGCTGGCTCTTGCCAATAAAGAATCACTTGTCGCAGGTGGCGACATGGTGATGGCACTTGCAAAGCCAGGCCAACTCTTGCCTGTTGATTCAGAACATAGCGCTCTTTGGCAAGCACTCAAATCTGGAGCCAAGAGTGAAGTGTCTAAGCTGATTCTCACAGCAAGTGGCGGACCATTTAGAGATCGTGATGATCTCTCAACTGTCACAATTGCAGAAGCGTTAGCCCATCCCACATGGGCGATGGGCCCGGTTGTTACCATTAACTCATCTACCTTGGTCAATAAAGGTCTTGAAATTATTGAAGCACATTATCTCTTTGATATTCCATATTCACAGATCGAAGCAGTAATACATCCGCAATCAGTTGTTCATTCACTCGTTGAATATGTTGATGGATCAACGATCGCGCAAGCGAGCCCACCAAATATGAAGGGGCCGATTGCATACGCCTTAAGCTACCCGGATCGTTTACCCAATGCGAGTGTTCCCATTGATTGGAGCGCTGCATCTACTTGGAGCTTTGCACCTATAGATACTGTGAAATTTCCAGCCGTCGATCTTGCTCGTCGATGTGGGTCGCTTGGTGGGGGATTGCCCGCAATCTTTAACGCGGCCAATGAGGTTGCCGTTGCAGCATTTCTTGATTCTCACATCGAATACACAGCAATTATCGATACAGTCGATGCTGTGGTTCAACAACTTTCTCCTATCGCAGTCTCTGCTCTGCGCGATCTTGCCGATGTCAGTGCCATCGAAGATGATGCTCGTCGCGTAGCCCACGAAGTCATTAAGAGAGCGGTCTGACTATGGAGATTTTAGGAATTCTTGCCTTTGTTGTTGCACTACTTCTATCTGTGATGGTTCACGAATTTGGCCATTACATCACCGCCCGTAAATTCAATATGAAGGTGACTGAGTTCTTTTTAGGTTTCGGAAAGCGGATCTGGTCTTTCCGTAAGGGTGAGACTGAATATGGAATCAAGGCAATTCCCGCTGGTGGATATTGCAAAATCTCGGGTATGACTCCCGATGAAGTGATGGAGCCAGGTGAAGAGTCGCGCGCCTTCTATATTGCACGCTCCTCTAAGAAACTCATTGTTCTTGGTGCGGGTTCATTTCTCCACTTCGTTCTTGGAATCCTCCTGCTCTTCACACTCCTTGCTGGAGTAGGTGTCAACTCTTTAACTTCTGTTGTTAAAGAGGTAGTGCCTGAAACCTCTGCCGTTGCAGCTGGGTTCCGACAGGGTGATGAGATTCAATCCATTAACGGTGAAGAAGTAACCGATTGGGCGCGTGGAGTCGAACTCATTCGCGAATCAAATGGTGGAGAACTTACCTTTACCGTTCTTCGTAGTGGCCAACCTGTAGAGCTTCGTGCAACGCCTCGACTTACCGATGTTGGAGGCGAGCAGCGATATGTTCTAGGCATCATGAATGAAGTTGGTACCAAGAGATTTGGAATACTTAAGGCTGGCCAAGAGTCATTCGCAATCACTGGGTCAATGGCAGTTCAATCCGTTAAAGCACTTGCGCTATTGCCAGCGAAAATTCCAGAGCTGTGGGGCCAGACATTTGGTGGCCAAGAACGTGATATCGATGGTCTCGTTGGTGTCATCGGTGTTGCTCGCGTATCTGGTGAAACTCTTGCAAGCGGTGATCAGAACTGGAACCAACGCATTGGCACCTTCTTACTCATCATCGCTAGCTTAAATATTTTTGTTGGAATATTTAATCTCTTACCAATCCTGCCTCTCGATGGTGGTCACATGGCTGTCGCAATCGCAGATGAATTTCGCGCATTTATTGCTCGACTTCGCGGTCGCCCGCGTCCTGCCCCTATCAATGTGCAGGTGCTCACACCCATCACCGCAGTAGTCGTAGTAATTCTTATTGCGCTCACCCTTCTCTTACTCGTTGCCGACATAGTCAATCCCATCTCGCTCAATGGCTAAAGTTGGGGCAGAATAGCGCCATGGTTGATCTCGGAATTCCTTCAGCGCCACTTAAGACCCTTGCACCTCGTCGTAAAACAAGGCAGATGATGGTGGGCAAGGTCGGTATCGGTAGCGACCATCCGGTCAGCGTGCAATCTATGTGCACAACCGTCACCTCAGATGTCAATGCAACTCTTCAACAGATCGCAGAACTCACCGCTACGGGATGCCAGATTGTTCGCGTTGCAGTTCCCAGTCAAGATGATGCTGATGCACTTGCACAAATTGCAAAGAAATCTCAGATTCCTGTTATCGCAGATATTCATTTTCAACCAAAATATATTTTCGCCGCAATCGATGCTGGATGCGCTGCAGTCCGAGTAAATCCGGGAAACATTAAGCAATTCGATGACAAGGTCAAAGAAGTCGCAAAAGCTGCTGGAGATGCGGGAATCCCAATCCGTATCGGCGTTAACGCCGGCTCGCTCGATCCTCGCCTTCTTGCAAAGTATGGAAAGGCAACACCGGAGGCGTTGGCTGAGTCTGCGCTCTGGGAGGCATCGCTCTTTGAAGAGCATGGATTTTCAAATATTAAGATTTCAGTAAAGCATCACGATCCAGTCACGATGGTTAATGCATACCGAATCTTGGCTTCTAAATGTGATTACCCACTTCACCTCGGTGTGACAGAGGCAGGCCCTGCCTTCCAAGCAACAATTAAATCTGCATCAGCATTTGCAATTTTGCTGGCAGAAGGTATCGGCGACACTATCCGCGTATCGATGTCAGCGCCTCCGGCAGAGGAAGTCAAAGTCGGAATTTCAATTTTAGAATCACTCAACCTGCGCCAACGTAAACTCGAAATTGTTTCCTGTCCGTCATGCGGCCGTGCACAAGTCGATGTCTACACATTGGCTGAAAAAGTGCAGGCAGGTCTTGAAGGAATGACAGTTCCACTACGCGTTGCCGTCATGGGTTGCGTCGTTAATGGTCCGGGTGAAGCGCGCGAGGCAGACCTTGGTGTTGCATCTGGAAATGGAAAGGGTCAGATCTTTGTAAAGGGAGTGGTCATCAAGACCGTTCCCGAGGCTCAGATCGTTGAAACTTTAATTGAAGAAGCGATGCGCCTTGCAGATGAGATGGAAGCTGCAGGAGTTGCAAGCGGAAAGCCTGAAGTTCTTACGCAGTAAAGGCGCAATAAGCAGCAGAGTCTCAGGTAGGCTCGCCCCATGTTGCGAATGTCCACCCTCTTCTTGCGTACCTTGCGCGATGATCCTGCAGATGCTGAAGTTGCAAGTCATCGCCTCCTAGTTCGCGCAGGTTATATTCGCCGAATCGGTGCCGGTATTTACTCATGGCTACCTCTTGGAGTGATTACGCTGCGCAATATCGAGCGCGTGATTCGTGAAGAGATGGATAAGGCTGGATTCCAAGAAGTTCATTTTCCTTCACTCCTTCCACGCGAGCCTTACGAGGTAACCAATCGTTGGGAAGAGTACGGCCCATCACTTTTCCGTTTACAAGATCGCAAAGGTGCAGATTATCTCTTAGGCCCAACGCACGAAGAGATGTTTACCTTGATGGTTAAGGGGGAGTACTCCTCATATAAGGATCTTCCACTGTCGATCTACCAGATTCAAACCAAATTCCGCGATGAAGCACGTCCACGTAGCGGAATTATCCGCGGGCGTGAGTTTGTGATGAAGGATTCTTACTCATTTGATGTAGATGATGCTGGCCTTGATGTCTCATATCAAAAACATCGTGACGCCTACGTTCACACCTTTGATCGCCTTGGACTCAAATACAACATCGTAAGGGCAGTCTCTGGCGCGATGGGCGGTTCAAAGTCTGAGGAATTCTTAGCACCATGTCCCACCGGTGAAGATACCTATGTTCTGTGTCCTTCATGTGGATTTGCGGCCAACGTGGAAGCGATGGTGACAAAGGTTGATCCTGTCGATTCCGGTGCAACACCAGCTCTTGAAGAGCTCGATACTCCAAATACTCCAACGATCGAGTCACTAGTGCAGGTACTCAATGAACGCTTTGGCGGGGGATTTACCGGAGCGAATACCTTAAAGAATGTTATGTTGATCGCAGATGGAAAGGCAATCTCAGTTCTATTACCGGGTGACCGTGAAGTTGATCTGAAGCGCTTCCAAGAAAATTGTGGCGGTATTCACGAACTTCGCACATTTGAAGAAGCAGATTTCGCAAAATATCCAGGACTAGTTAAGGGATATATCGGTCCACAAAATGCACAAGCACTCGGAATTACTGTTTACGCCGATCCTCGCGTCGCACCAGGAAGTGCGTGGGTCACTGGTGCCAACAAGAAAGATCGCCATGCGCGCAATGTTGTTAATGGCCGCGATTTCACACCTGATGCATATGTTGAAGCAGCAGAGGTACGTGCAGGAGATGCCTGCCCAGAGTGTGCAACCGAAGTTGTTATTGATCGCGCAATTGAAATTGGCCATATCTTCCAACTTGGACGCAAGTATGCCGAAGCACTTTCACTCACAGTTTTAGATCAGAACGGTAAATCTCAAGTTGTCACCATGGGTTCTTATGGAATAGGTGTTACGAGAGCAGTTGCTGCCATTGCTGAGCAGACATATGACGAGATTGGCCTCAGCTGGCCAGCAGAGCTTGCCCCTGCCAAAGTTCATATTGTTGCTACAGGCAAAGAAGATCTTCCCTTTGATACTGCCGAGAAGATTGCAGCAGAACTTGAAGCGGCGGGTGTGAGCGTCATGCTCGATGATCGACGAGGAACAAGTCCTGGTGTGAAGTTTAAAGATGCAGAGCTCATCGGCAATCCCGTCATCGTGGTTGTTGGTAAATCACTCGAACAAGGAAATGTCGAAGTACGCGTACGCAAGAGTGGAGATAAGCAAGAAGTAGCACTGGCTTCGGCGGTAACTTCAATCTGCACACTCGTAGCTTCGCTTTAGCGCACGTGTTTTACGACATCACACTGACGACTCTAATATTTCTTATCTGTGCTGCTTTCTGTGCTGGCTTGATTGATTCAATGGCTGGCGGTGGGGGACTCATTCAGCTTCCGGCACTCCTTATTGGCCTACCCAAATTTGAAACAGTGGAGGTACTCGGAACCAATAAATTAACGTCGGTCTTTGGAACATCTGCAGCAACACTTCTTTATCGGCGTGCGATCACTTTCAACTGGAAGTTACTGATTGCCATGGCGCTACCTGCATTTATGGGATCTATCGGTGGAGCACTTTTAGCATCGTCAATACCAACAAAAGCGCTGCGGCCGATCATCGTCATTCTCCTGATCGCTGTGGTGATCTACACGGCGATGCGCCCACAACTTGGTGCGGTGGAGTCCCTCAAGCATTCACCGAAGAAGCAGATGCGTATTGGTTCGATTGCAGCTGGCGGAATTGGTTTCTACGACGGATTGATCGGCCCCGGTACCGGATCATTCTTAATTCTGATCTTGGTAGCTGTTTTGGGCTTTGCCTTCTTACAAGCTTCGGCGATGGCAAAGGTCATTAATCTCTGCACCAATCTGGGCGCAATTCTTGTCTTTGGTCTAGATGGTTCAATTCTGTGGAAGGTGGGTCTGGTGTTGGCGGTAGCAAATGTTGCTGGAGGATTGATCGGTGCGACCCTTGCTATACGAGGGGGATCAACCTTTATTCGAAAGATATTTCTTGTGATTACTACTGCGCTAATATTTAAGGTGGGTTTAGACACAATCACAATGTGGTGATAAATTTAGCCTTACAACTTAACAATAATCGAATAGGTAGGCTCGCTTATGGCGCTTAAAGATCAGATTTCCGAACTCGTTACACCGGCAGTATCGGATCTGGGTTTCTACCTAGAAGATGTTCACGTTGCTACTCCTGGAAGCCACCGCATCGTTACCTGCATCGTCGATGGAGATGCTTCATTAAATTTAGATCAAGTAACAAGTGTCTCTCGCGTGATCTCAGAACTTCTTGATGAAGCAGTATTTATGGGGGAGACGCCATTTACTCTCGAAGTAACTTCTCCCGGTGTAGATCGTCCCTTAACCCAACCTCGTCACTTTGCAAAGAACGTTGATCGCCTCCTTAAGATCATTAAGCTCGATGGCAGCGAAATTACTGGACGAATTCTCTCCAACACTGATCACGATGTAACCCTTAGCGTTGCGATTAAGAAAGAGACGATTGAGCAAAGTGTTTCTCTTGCCGATATCAAGCGAGCAGTAGTTGAAATTGAATTTAATCGAAAGGATGACAAGTAAATGCATGTAGATATGCAGGCACTTGCAGCCCTGACCTCTGAAAAGGCAATGCCACTCGAGGCGCTGATCACCGCAATTGAACTCGGTGTACTCACCGCCTATAACGAATTGCCCGAAGCTAAGCCCCGTGCATTTTCACGACTCAATCGTGAAACGGGCGATGTTGCAATCTTGGTCCCGATCTATAACGAAGAGGGCGAGAGAGTTGCTGAAGAGGAAGATTGTCCTGAAGGTTTTGCTCGCAGCGCCACATCGGCTATTCGCCAAGTCATCAAATTTAAGATGCGCGAGACAAATGATGCCGAGATCGTTGTCGAATTCACAGGCTCAGTAGGTGATGTTATCTCTGGAATCGTTCAACAGGGACGTGATCCAAAGATGATTCACGTCAACCTTGGACGAGTTGAGGGAAAAATTCCGCCCCAAGAGCAAGTTCCTGGTGAAGTGTATAAACACGGGGATCGAATTAAATGTTTCGTTGTTGAAGTAAAGCAAGGCCTCAAGGGCCCTGAGATTATGCTTTCGCGCAGCCACCCAGCGTTGGTCAAGCAACTCTTCGCACTCGAAGTTCCTGAAATTCAAGATCGTATCGTTGAGATCATGGCAGTGGCACGTGAGGCAGGTCATCGCACAAAGATTGCAGTGCGCTCACATCGTGCTGGAGTTTCTCCAAAAGGTTCGCTGATTGGTCCCATGGGAGCACGTTCTAGAGCAGTCACCGATGAACTTCATGGCGAAAAAATAGATATTGTCGACTGGTCGGAAGATCCAGCAGAGTTTGTAAAGCATGCGTTAGCACCAGCAAAGGTGACTTCCGTTGAGATAGTTGATGAACTTTCACGGTCTGCGCGTGTTGTAGTTCCTGATTATCAGCTCTCATTAGCGATTGGAAAAGATGGGCAGAATGCCAGATTGGCAGCACGTTTGACTGGCTGGCGCATCGATATTCACCCAGACACTCCCGTCACTCCCGTTGCCTCCGCATAAATTCAGGCTACGTTTAGGAATATCGACCCCTCTTAGATAGACTCAGGGGGTGGAACGAACATGCATTGCATGTCGCAAGAAATATTCTTGGGATGGCCCTGCATCGACAGACACACTTGTTCGGGTAGTTCGGCAGGAGCTGGTACTTATTCCAGACCCTGATCGAAAGTTATCGGGACGGGGAGCTTGGGTACATAGAGAATGTGTGACACAGGCAATCGAGCGAAAGTCATTTAAGGCAGCATTTAAAACTGCCGATAATTTCGATCACTCACAACTACAGCAGTTCATCGCCGATGAACTTACAGAATTGGATGCGAAAGTTATGAAACTCAAATGAGCTCGTCAGAATTATGAGGTCGTTCAACTAAGGCTCGCATTCACATTCGTATGTGGGCCAAGACAGGAGAAATGTGTCAAAGGTCCGCGTACATGAGTTGGCAAAACAACTCGGCATGGAGAGCAAGGAAGTTCTTGCAAAGCTCCAAGAAATGGGCGAATTCGTCCGCTCAGCATCATCAACGGTAGAAGCACCGGTTGTCCGCAAGCTCATTGCGCTATACCCAGATGCAAAACCTATTGAAGAGAAGAAACCAGTTAAGAAGGCAGCTGCCAAAAAGAGCGCTGCCAAAAAGAGTGCAGAGGTTGATCCCGCACTCGCAGCAGAATTGGCAGCAGAGCTCGGTGTAGATCTTGATGCCTTGAAGGCATCTCGCGCAGCGGCAGAAGTTGCAGCGGCCGCGCCGGCTCCAACACCGCACATTCCAGATGAAAGTGCACCTGCAGCGCCCGCAGCAGAAGCACCGAAGCCAGCACCTCGTCCAGGTAACAATCCCTTTTCTACAAGCGGGGCGACAGGTAGCGCAGTTCCACGCCCACCTCGTCCTGGTAATAATCCATTTTCAACAGGTGGCACAGTTCCCCGCCCTCCACGTCCGCAAGGTTCGCAAGGTTCGCAAGGAAGTGGCGCACCACGTCCTGGAATGTCAGGACCTCGTCCAGGTTCTGTTCGTCCGGGATTTGCAGCACGTCCATCTTCTCCACGTCCTGCTGGTACATCTGGTCCAGGTTCGCAATTTCCACCACGCACCGGAACAGGTGCACCAACATCAAGTGGTCCATATCGTTCAAGTGGTCCAGGAGCTGCAGGAGCTGCAGGAGCTGCAGGAGCTGCAGGTACTCCAGGTCGTGCACCTAGCGGTGCACCAGGTCGTGGTGGTCCAGGTCGCGGTGGCGCAGCTGGTGCATTTGGAAAGAATGCAAGTAAATCTTCTAAGCGCAAACCAAAATCTAGAAAAGCGTTGCGTGATGAATTCGACAATATGCAAGCACCAAAATTGGGTGGCGCAGTTGTTCCTCACGGTGATGGAAAGACTCAAATCCGTATGCGCCGCGGTTCATCACTTGCAGATTTTGCAGAGAAGATCAATGCAGATCCAGCAGCGTTGGTTGCAGCACTCTTCCACTTAGGAGAGATGGTTACAGCAACCCAATCAGTGGATGCAGATACCTTTGAAATTCTTGGAGCTCAACTCGGATATGTCATCGAAGTCGTTTCCCCAGAAGATGAAGATCGCGAACTCTTGCAAGATTTCGATATCGACTTGGCGAGAGAGCTTGAAGCTCTTGATCCATCAGAGCTTGTAGCTCGTCCACCAGTTGTTACTGTCATGGGTCACGTCGATCACGGTAAGACGAGTTTGCTTGATGCGATCCGCAAGACTGAAGTTTTCAAGAGCGAAGCCGGTGGAATTACACAGCACATTGGTGCTTATCAAATTCATCATGATCACGCTGGAGTTAATCGCGCTATCACCTTTATCGATACACCAGGTCACGAGGCGTTTACCGCTATGCGTGCACGTGGTGCAAAGGTTACTGATATCGCAGTCCTAGTAGTTGCCGCAGATGATGGCATCATGCCTCAGACAATCGAAGCGCTCAACCATGCACAGGCAGCCGATGTACCTATCGTTGTTGCAGTGAACAAGATTGATAAAGAGGGTGCAAACCCAGATAAAGTCCGCCAGCAACTTACCGAGTACAACTTGGTCGCAGAAGAGTACGGCGGCGAGACAATCTTCGTAAACGTTTCCGCTAAGGCAGGAGAGGGAATCGATGCACTCATCGAATCCATCCTCCTCACAGCAGATGCTGCTATCGATCTTCGCGCTATTGCTAATGATGATGCTCGCGGTGTCGCAATTGAAGCCCACCTCGATCGTGGTCGTGGACCAGTTGCAACCGTATTGGTTCAACGCGGAACACTTCGTATCGGTGATGCCATCGTTGCTGGTGGGTCATTTGGTCGCGTTCGTGCGATGCTTGATGAGGATGGCCAGAGCGTTGAAGAGGCAGGTCCATCGCGCCCTGTTCAGGTTCTTGGATTTACATCAGTGCCAAGTGCGGGAGATACCTTCCTTGTTGCAGATGAAGATCGCACTGCACGTCAGATCGCTGAGAAGCGTCAAGCGGCAGAACGTAACGCCCAACTTGCTAAGGCTCGCAAGAAGGTTTCACTTGAAGACTTCATGGAGCAATCCAAGGTCTCTACACTCAATCTCATTCTCAAGGGTGACGTTTCAGGTTCTGTTGAAGCCCTCGAAGATGCACTCATGCAACTCGATGTTGGTGCAGAAGTTGATCTTCGCGTCATCCACCGTGGCGTAGGTGCAATTACTAAGAGTGATATCACTCTGGCATCTGCCTCGACTGCAGTTGTGATCGGCTTTAACGTAAAGCCTGAACCACAAACTGCTATCTATGCAGATCAAGAAGGCGTTGAAGTTCGCTTCTACTCAGTTATTTATCAGGCAATCGAAGAGATTGAACTCTCACTTAAGGGTCTCCTTAAGCCAGAGTTTGAAGAGATCGTCCTCGGTAACGCTGAAGTACGCGATATCTTCAAATCTTCTAAGGCTGGAAATATCGCTGGATCAATCGTTCTCGATGGAATCATCCGTCGTAATGCAAATGCTCGCCTTCTTCGCAATGGCGATGTAATTGTTGCCGACCTTACGATCGATTCACTCAAGCGCTTTAAGGATGATGCCACTGAAGTCCGTGAAGGATTTGAGTGCGGTATCGGTGTCGGTAACATCAAAGAGATGGCAATTGGCGACACAATCCAGATCTTTGAGATGCGCGAAAAGAAGCGAGCATAACAATGGGCCAATCACACCGCGCACAGAAGGTTTCCGACCGCATCAAAGTTGTTGTGGCTCAGCTGCTTGAGACAAAGATTAAAGATCCGCGTCTTGGCTTTGTCACAGTAACTGATGCCAGAGTTACCGGTGATCTCCAGAGCGCATCAATTTTCTACACCGTTCTTGGTGACGAAGATGCACGCGCAGCAACTGCGGCAGCTCTTGAGAGCGCAAAGGGCGTTATTCGCTCTGCTGTGGGACGCGATCTTCAGACGCGAATCACCCCGACGATTGAATTTATCGAGGATGGACTTCCAGAAAGTGCCAAGGCGATGGATTCACTCCTTGATCGCGTGCACGCACTTGATGCAGAGGTAGCAAAGCTTCGTATGGGCGCAACGCCAACTGCTGAAGATCCATATAAAGTTCCACGCGTTATTGAAGATTAGGACCCTCTTCTCACATGAGCGATGGCTTCCTGATCGTAGATAAAGAGCCAGGTATGACAAGTCACGATATTGTCGCCATCGGTCGCAAGGCGCTAGGAACTCGCAAGGTTGGACATGCAGGAACTCTTGATCCAATGGCCACCGGCGTACTTGTACTTGGATTTGGAAACGGTACGAGACTTTTGCAGTACATCACCGATGGCGATAAGTCCTACACCGCAACAATTGTTCTTGGCGCTTCGACTGTGACAGATGATCATGAAGGCGAAATTCTCATCAGCACCGATGCGCATGCAGTCAATGATGATGAAATTAAGAGAATTCTTTCAGCGATGGTCGGCGTTATTTCACAGCGTCCATCATCAGTTTCTGCCGTTAAGGTAGATGGAGAGCGAGCCTATGAACGAGTGCGCGCCGGTGAGGTATTTGAACTCGCAGCACGAACGGTCACGATCTCTTCACTCCAAGTATTAGATCTTCGCCACCTTGAATCGACCACCGAGGTGGATATCGATGTGACATGTTCTGCCGGAACATTTATTCGCGCTATCGCTCGCGATCTGGGGGATGAGCTAAAGGTAGGTGGCCATCTACGCGCTCTTCGTCGCACACGAGTGGCTGGATTCGCACTTGATGTCGCAACTTCTGTTGAAGACCTTAAGGTAAAGAATTTTACAGCGCTTCATCTGACCGATGTCGCCCGTCGCACCTTTGATGCGCGTGAGCTCACAGTTGAAGAGGTTCGCGAACTCTCTTACGGGCGACCACTGTCGTCTTCGGCCAGTCAGGGGATTGTCGCGGGGATATCAGTTGAGAACGAGTTAATTGCGCTCTTAAAAAACTATGGCGATAAGGCAAAACCGGTCGCAGTTTTTGCGGCAGCGCACTGAGTAGAGGATAATGACCTCCATGAGTGAGCTCACTACCCAGTCTCACGTTGTTGTGATCGGTGTTTTTGATGGTGTCCATAAGGGCCATCAAGAACTTCTCACCCACGCCAAGGCCATTGCCGATGGGCGCGAAATAATCGTTCTTACTTTTGACCCTCATCCAACAACTGTATTTGCCCCAGATCGCGCGCCATCAATGCTTACGACACTGGCTGATCGCGTAGAGCTCCTCAAGATTCATGGCGCAGATCAAGTGGCTGTGATGAAGTTCAATGAGAAGTTTGCTGCAATGTCTCCTGAGGATTTCGTTAAGGGCGTTTTAGTCGACCAGCTTCATGCATCGACTGTAATTGTGGGAAAGAACTTCACTTATGGATACAAAGCAGCTGGAAA
>CAXNHI010000014.1:0-11827 GCA_964202195.1 Candidatus Planktophila sp.
AGAGTGGCAGGAATTAAAGAGATTGCGGCTCTCTCCGGAGTTTCGATCGCAACGGTATCGCGCGCATTGCGCGGCCTCCACCATGTCAATCCTGATACGCGCAAGAAAATCATCGATGCCGCAGAATCACTTGGGTACCCCATCGAAACTGATTCGAGTAAGGCAACACCTCATCGAACAAATAGCGTAGGAATTGTTGCTCCATATATTTCTCGTTGGTACTTCGCCCAGGTTATTAGCGGTGCCGAACAAGCACTTCGTGAAGCCGGACTTGATCTTCTTCTCTATAACTTTAGTCAGATGAAAGGGCGTGAGCGCCTCTTCCAACATCAGCTCCTAAAGGGGCGAGTGGATGCACTCATTGTTATCAGCCTTCCACCTACAGAGGAAGAGTTTGAATCAATGCTCAGCCTTGGTATTCCAGTTGCTTTAGTAGGTATGCATCATAAAGATTGCGCAAGCGTTGCAATTGATGACGTTGCAGCTGCACGTACAGCAACTCAACATTTAGTCAATCAAGGACATCGAAATATTGCACTGATGTCTGGCCACCCCGATGACCCATTTAATTTCAGCGTTCCGCAAGATCGTCGCAAAGGCTTTCTTCAAGTCTTAGTTGAAAATGGACTTGAGTGGGATCCATCTCGCGAAGTTCACGGTGGATTTACTATGCACACTGCAGCACGCGCGATGGATGATCTCCTTGCTCGCCCCAATCGTCCGACAGCAATATTTTGCGAGTCAGATGAGATGGCATTTGGCGTGATGCAGGCAATTCGTCGCCATGGTCTTAAATGTCCTGATGATATTTCAATTATTGGTTTTGATGGACATGAGATGTCTGAGTTTTCAGAGTTGACGACAATCGAGCAACCGGTGCAACTGATGGGCGAGATGGCTGCATGGTCAATCATGGAACGCCTTCGCAAACCGCTGAAAGAACCAGTTCCTCTCATTGTTCCGACAACACTTGTGGTTCGAAACTCGACAAAACGTCTAGCCCCCGAGCACTCTTAGTGGAATACTCACTATATGAGCGACATTGACGTCACCGCACCTTCTCTTGCCGAACTTGCTACACACCACAGTGAGAAATGGCGCGCTTTCGCACCCAATGTAATTCCACTTCCAGTCGCCGAGATGGATTTTCCAGTTGCAGCCCCCATCCGAGAATTTCTCCACTCGATGGTTGAACACTCAGATATGGGTTATCTCGGCCTAATTCCTGAACTCGGTAACTCTTTGGCAGCATTTGCAGCCGCACGTTGGAACTGGACAGTTGATCCATCGCGCGTGCGCGTAGCAACAGATGTCGGGGTTGGGGTGGTTGAAATCCTGCGCGCCTTCACAACTACTGGTGATGGCGTCTTGATCAGTTCACCTGTCTATCAGAATTTCTACACCTGGA
Source organism: Candidatus Planktophila sp. (assembly GCA_964202195.1). Lineage (GTDB taxonomy): Bacteria > Actinomycetota > Actinomycetes > Nanopelagicales > Nanopelagicaceae > Planktophila. Next base: position 1,409 of record CAXNHI010000014.1, read on the forward strand.
TGAATGAGACCAAAGTGAAGTGCATCGATGTTCCTTTCATTCATCAGCCATCAGATGATGTCTCTCTGGCATGGAGCATTGATTGGCCAGGGATCGAGAAGGCATATAGCAGTGGAATAAAAATTCACCTTCTCTGTTCACCGCATAATCCAATAGGTCGTGTCTACTCACGTGAAGAGCTCAGTAAATTTCTCTCGCTAGCCGTCAAATATGAAGTCATCATTATTAGCGATGAGATTCATTCTCCTCTTGAATACTCTGAGCATCCATTTGTTCCGATACTTACATTGGGTAAAGAAGCTGAAAGTCACTGCGTCGTTGTTACGGCGGCGAGCAAAGGCTGGAATATTGCAGGGCTCAAATGCGCGATTATCATCTCTGCCAGCGATGCGATGCACGAAAGACTCAACGCACTTCCACCAGCACTTCACTTTCGCGCCTCACTCTTTGGTGCCTTCGCAACTGCTGTTGCATTCGATAAGTGTGTCCCTTGGCTCGATGCTGTGATCGAACAGCTTGACCATAATCGACATCTTATCTCGACGCTACTCGCCGAACATTTGCCAGAAGTGAAATACAATCCGCCACAACATTCGTATTTAGCGTGGTTTGATCTTTCTGCTCTCAACTTAGGCAATGAGCCGACAGCTGTTATTCTTGAAAAGAGTAATGTGGCTCTTAATGCTGGCCACATTTACGGTGCGCAGTGGGGACAATTTGCTCGTATGAATTTTGCAACAAGTCCTGAGATAATTACACAAGCAATTACTCAGATGGCAAGGGGAGTTCGTGGCTAGTGTCTATGACGCAATAGTTGTAGGTGGGGGACATAACGGACTCGTTGCTTCTTCTTACCTAGCTAAAGCGGGAAAGAAAGTACTTCTACTTGAAGCAGCCGCTGAGCTCGGTGGAGCAACTGCCAGTGTTCGCGCATTCCCTGAATACGACGCTCGCCTTTCTCGCTATTCATATCTTGTCGCGCTGTTGCCAGATCAGATTGTGAAAGACCTTGGAATCAGCTTTGAAACTCTCAGCCGTGAAGTCTCTTCATACACCCCGTATGAAAGAGATGGCGAACATGATGGTCTTACTATTTTCACGAATTGGAACGAGGAGACTGCTGATTCATTTGTCAGACTCACAGGCTCTGATACAGAAGGCGCTGCTTGGCAAAGCTTTTACTCTGAGATTGCAGAATTTGCAGCTCGATCAGCACCATCCATGCTCCAACCATTAATGACTCGCTCGCAGATGCGCACATCTGTAGGAATGGATTCTGTCTGGAATTACATGATTGAACGCCCTATAGGTGAAGTTATTGAAGATCGATTTGCTCACGATCTTGTGCGCGGAGTTGTGCTCACGGATGCGCTCATCGGTACATTTATTGATTCCATGAGCATTCAAGCAAATATTTGTTTCCTCTATCACCTGATTGGCAACGGTATAGGCCAGTGGAGAGTGCCACGTGGGGGAATGGGAGCACTCGTCACAGAGCTTGAGCGCATTGCTCGTAGTCATGGAGTTGAGATTTTACTTAATTCACAGGTGAGTCATATTGATAGCAGCGGAGATAGAGTATCAATCTCTACCTCTGACGGGCTAAGTTTCACCGCATCTGATCTTCTCTTTGCCGCAGCGCCACAAACGTTGGCAAAACTACGTGGCAAGACGCCACCTAAATCTTTGCAGGGTTCACAGATCAAAATGAATATGCTCTTAACTCACTTACCACGATTGAAATCTGGTATCGATCCACGCATCGCATTTGCTGGCACATTCCACATTAATGAGAGTTACTCGCACCTTAATCAGACTTATGAAACTGCGGCCGGCGGAAAAATGCCAGATCGACTCCCACTTGAAATGTACTGCCACACACTTACCGATCCGAGCATTCTCTCTCCAGAATTAGCGCATCAGGGATATCACACACTCACACTCTTTGGCCTGCATACTGATGCATCTCTCTTTGACGCCAACCCAGAACAATCACGAGATGCTGCAGTAGCCAGTGCTCTTGCCAGCCTTAATGAATATTTAGAAGATCCAATAGAGAGCGTTATAGCAAGAAATTCAGATGGCACATATGCACTCGAAGCAAAATCTCCGCTTGATCTAGAAGAGGCGATCGGATTGCCTCGCGGAAACATTTTTCATCGCGATCTTGATTTCCCATTTATTGAAGATCATGAAGCGACAGAGATCCCGCAATGGGGCTGTGAAACCGATGATCCACACATCTTCATCGCCGGAGCAGGCGCTCGGCGCGGGGGAGGCGTCAGCGGTATTGCAGGTCATAACGCTGCAGCGTCAGTTCTCTCTCGCCGATAGTCTGCATTAGGCTTGCACCATGAGCCACGATGCATCCAATGAGAAGCCCTCAACGAGAGCAGTTACTGCAGGCCGTCCACCTCGCACCGGCGATAGTCCACTTAATACACCGATCTCACTGAACAGCACATTTACCGCTGGCGGTCCGATTGGTTATGGTCGTTACGGCAATGACACATGGAGTGCAACAGAATCTGCAATTAGCGCACTCGAAGGTGGTCGTTCACTGATTTTCTCTTCAGGAATGGCAGCGATTTCTGCAGCCTTTTCAATTCTTCCTTGGGGTGCTCGTGTCGTCGCTTCGAATCAAGGGTATAGCGGAGTAATGACTCTGCTTGACCAATACAGTAAGAGTGGTCGATTTAAAGTTTCTCTCGTAGATATTTCAAATACAGATGAAGTGCTTGCTCAGCTGCCAGGTGCAGATTTGTTGTGGCTGGAATCTCCTACAAATCCTTGCCTAGATGTCGCAGAGCTGCCTCAATTAATTTCTGCCGCCAAGGCTGCACATATTCTTGTCATGGTTGATAACACTTTTGCCACAGCGCTAACGCAACGCCCTCTTGAAATGGGCGCTGATGTAGTGATGAATTCTGTAACCAAGTTCTTATCTGGCCATAGCGATGTTCTTATGGGCTCACTCTCGACCCACAACGCTGAACTCTTCGCCTCACTCGAGAGTGCTCGCAAATTTAACGGATCGATCGCTGGCCCGTTTGAGGCGTGGCTAGCCCTACGAGGTATTCGCACCTTTGCCCTTAGATTTGCCCAATCATGTAAGAGCGCCCAGGTGTTGGCAGAGCGCTTAAGTAGCCACCCGAAAGTTTCACGAGTGCGATACCCAGGTCTTGTTACCGATTCGCAGCATGAGCGTGCAAAGAAATTTATGGCCACCTTTGGCGCAGTCCTCTCCTTCGAAATTGTCGGCAGCGGGGCAGATGCAGATCGAGTCTGTGATAGCTCTTCGATCATTACCAACGCAACCAGCCTTGGTGGGGTGGAATCTCTCTGGGAACGCCGCCGCCGCTGGCCAATTGAGAGCCCTTCCGTTCCGGAAACTCTCATCCGACTCTCTGTTGGCTGTGAAGATGTGGAAGATCTTTGGAAAGATATCGAAAGGGCGCTCGCTGCCATTTAACTCTGTGGTGGGCATTTTCTGGCAAAGAAGGGTAAATTTAACTCATGAAATTCATCCGACGAATCCTTGCTGGGCTAGCGGTTATCGCCCTAGCCTTTAAAGGTGTCGCTTCATTTCTGTCGTGGGTAGAGCGTCAAGATGATCAGCCAGCGGAAGCATGGCTTGATGAAGACGAGTTGGATGAATCTGAACTCGAAGAAGCGTAAATGAGTACTGAATACATTCCCGGTACCTGCAATATCGGCGCCAGTGAAGTTCGAAGTCGCCAACTTGTTGCAGCGGTGGGGTTTCTACTCTTTATCACTTCTTCAATCTCCCTCTTTGGAATCGATGCACCACGAGGTGCACGATTAGCCCTCTTCTTTCCTTTGATGATTGCAAGTATCGGCTGGGTTCAATCGCGTAAAAAGTTTTGTCTTGCCTATGGATTTATGGGCACATTCAATTTTGGAAAGCTTGGCCAAATCTCACGTGTCGCAGATAAGGCAGCAAAGCGTGCGGATCGATTGACTGCGATTTCAATAATACTGCAGGCACTTATTTATGCCGCAGCAGGTACAGCCGTGATGTATCTGCTCCCAAAATCTATCTGGTAGCCCCTTACTTTTTCTCTCGTTTGCTGCCATTGTTAGAAGGCACCTCTGGAGAAATGAGGGTCCTCATGAAGTTAGTCATCCACTCACGCCATGCAGCTTTGGCCGAAGATTTTTCGCGGATTGTCGAAGAGAAAATTCACTCTCTTGAGCGATTTAGTGTTCTAATACAGCGAATTGAAGTGGAAATCGTCCACGAAGCAAATCCACGCCAAGGTAAACAGGCCCATCACGTCATTATCACTACACATGGCGCGGGCCCATTGATGAGGGCTGAGGCACAATCATTTAATGACTTGGCAGCCTTTGATGAAGCGGTGAAGAGTATTGAACTACAGATAAGAAAAATCCACGAAAAGAGTAAGAGTAAAGATCGCGATTCACTTCGCTTCAAAAGTCTCTCTTAAGAAAGCGCAACCCAACAAGCAGTTGCGTTCGGCAACTTAATTTTTTTACCATCAGAAGTGATTCCAGAGTGTGATGAAAGAAGAAGTTCACCGGAGGCAGAGTAAGACTTCTCATCCTTAGAAGCATTGAGAAGAACCAAAACATCTCCACGTTCAAAAACGAGTAGGCCATCAGCGCCATCTTCGCGCCAGATAATTTCTCGATCGCCTTTGAATAGCTGGCGACGTGCTCGAAGCGCTCTTCGATAAAGGTGAAGTGAACTTCCCTTATCTTCTTCCTGCTTATTGATGCTCAACTCCTGCCAGCTCTCGGGAATTGGAAGCCATGAATGGCCTTTCGTGAATCCAAATTCTGACTCTTCAGAGTTCCATGGAAGAGGAACACGTGCCCCGTCTCTTCCTTTCTGTTGGCCGTTGGTACGGAAGAAGACAGGATCTTGACGATACTCATCGGCAACTTGTGCATCAGGGAGTGAAAGCTCTTGCCCGTTATAGATATAGAGCGAACCTGGAAGTGCAAGCAAAGCAATGAAGAGTGCTTGAGATTCCTTAACTCCTACCCGAGAGGCAACACGAGGAGAGTCGTGATTACTTAGGGCCCACGTAGGTAGCGCACCGACTGGTGTAAGAATTGAGAAGGCAGAGTTAATACTGTGGCGCAATGACTTCGCATCGAATGGTGTTGTAAGTAGATCAAAGTTAAAAACCTGGCTAAGTTCATCGGGTCGGACATAGTGAGCTGCCTCCTCTGGAGGATGCACCCATACCTCAGCGACCGAGACAACATCACGATCGTATGAGTCAAAGATCTTTCTCCATGATCGATAAATCTCATGAACTCCTGGTCGATTGAAGAACGGGACTGTAGAGAGAATTGCTGATCGCTCATCGGCATCCATCTTGATATCTAAGCGAAGAGCGTCGCTGAGAGCCTGCGGCGCTTGATGATCGTGATCAAGATTTTCTTTAACCAAACCATGTGCCACATCAATGCGAAAACCATCTACTCCCAGGTCTAGCCAAAATCTAAGTGTCTGCTCAAAATCACTGCGAACTTCACTATTCTCCCAATTGAGATCTGGTTGAGATTGATCGAAAAGGTGTAGGAAATACTCTCCATCAGGTGTCTGCGTCCACACGGGGCCACCAAAGAGTGAGATCCAGTTATTTGGCAACTCATTTGTTGGCGTTGCTTTGCGAAAATGGAATCTATCTCTTGCTGCAGAGCCAGATAGAGAGTGAAGAGCTTCTTGAAACCATCGATGTTGATCTGAGAAGTGGTTAGGAACCAAATCAACAATGATCCGAATGTGATTTTGATGACAAATTTCTATCAGCTTTCGAAAGTCGGCGATTATTCCAAAGCGTGGATCAACAGCACGCGGATCACTTACATCGTACCCACCATCTTTATTTGGGCTCTTATAGAAGGGGCTCAGCCAAATGGCATCAATACCAAGTGAAGATAGGTATGAGATTTTCGAAGTGATTCCAGCGAGATCTCCTTCTCCATCAGCATTACTATCAAAGAATGATCGAGGGTAAATCTGATAAATGACAGCTTGATTCCACCAAAGTTCCTGAGCACTATTCACAGTGCGACGTTATCAGCAGAATCTCTCTCAAATATAAAGGAACTAATTATTCTTTTCAGGTTTTTGTGAAGGAGCAAAACCCTTAGCGCTCTTCATCGGCTTCATGGGTGGAACAGGGGGCTTAGGCTCAGGGCCAAGAAGAGCTACTGCTTCATCGCGTGCGGTAGCTGCTGCTGCTCTGGCAGATGCTAATGCGGCCTTACTTCCGGCGCTCTTACCTGCAAAGCGAGCATCATCAGATGCTTTCTTAAGCGCCCTACTAAAATCTATAAGTATCGATCGCAGTTGTTGCTCACGAAGTGCGCGGGCTTTTTGATAGGCCTTCATATCAATCTTAAATTGTTCCAGCTCTTCTTCATATTGATCAGGAGGAGAGAGAGTTGACTTGGGAGAAGGCGTAGGTTTGTGATCAGCGTGCGCGGGAGAAGCCGAGATACCGATAGATGTAATCATGAGTGCAATTACGATTGCTCTGAATTGTCTCGTGACCATCAAAGTACCCCTTTCTTCTATATCGAAAGGATGCCAGTCGACTTTGTGAAGTCTCTGTGAATATCCATTCGACTCGCTGGCATACTCAGGGTGAAGGTAGAAAAGTTGCCTAAGACCTGTAAGGCTAGGGGTATGAACTCTAGTGATGCTCAGCCGATTAAAATTCTGATCGTCGATGATGAGGCAGGTGTTCGTGAGTTGCTCAAAGATGCTCTCAAGCTGGCGGGATTTGAAACACAAGCTGCAAATGATGGGATGAGCGCTCTTACTGCTCTACGTAGCTACACCCCAGACATCATGATTATTGACATCAATATGCCTTTAATGGATGGCTTCGAACTTGTTGAGCGCTTACGTAAGAACGGAAATGAAGTACCAGTTCTGATGTTGAGTGCTCGCGCAGATCGAGTGGATGTCACCAGGGGATTAACCCTCGGGGCTGATGATTATGTCGTCAAGCCCTTCGGTCTTGAGGAACTTGTTCTTCGCCTTAAGGCAATTTTGCGACGTTCACAAATATCTGGAGCGCCGAATACAGCCCTCAAGTGCGGGCCAATCTCGATTGATGACTCCACACATACTGTGAATTTTAGTGATGACGTCATTGATCTTTCCCCAACCGAGTATCGATTGCTTCAGGTTTTGATCGAAAATAAGAATCGTGTGCTCTCAAAGAGCGTTCTTCTTGATGATGTCTGGGGTATTACCTTTGAATCCGAAAGTACTGTTGTGGACACATATATTTCCTATCTTCGAAAGAAACTACACCGAGATGGTTTTGAGGGGATCAAAACCATTCGAGGCGTCGGCTTTGTTATCCAGGAGCCAAAGAAATAGTGAAGCAAAAAAGTCTTCGATACTTATTTGCAAGTGCAATCATCACGACTGCGCTCTCACTTCTTATCGGTGGATTTGCAACAATTTCGGTGAAGAACTCACAAATTGCGGTGATTGATTCTCAACTCAACACGATCGCTGACTCTGTGCGCCAAAACTCGGATGCTCCGGTCAGTGCCGCACTCGATAGCGCTGCAGAACAAGATTTCAACGTGACCATCGCACTTGTCTCAGCAAGTGGCGATCTCACCATCATTAATAGCTCACAACTCAACCTAAGTAGCCCACCAACTGAGTCAGTAATTAGTGAGTCACTTCGAAAGGCTGTGACCGTTGACGTACAGGAGGGCTACCGCCTGATCTCTCTCAATATCTCAGGCGGCGATCGTTTACTTATTGCCGATTCACTCAGAACTACAAATGAGACCTTTATAGAGAACCAGAAACGGCTAGTTCTTTTTACCTTCCTAGCGGATCTAGTTGCCATTGCTCTGTCGTACCTAGTGATTCGAAGAAACAATCGAAAGTTGCAGGCCGATTCACTTGCGCGTATGCAAAGTTTTTTAGCTGATGCCTCCCATGAGCTACGCACACCATTGACGGTAATTAAAGGCTATTCAGAGATGTTAGCTAAAGGTCAGATTTCTGCAGAGAGTGATCGCCAGCGAGCATTTGATAGAGTGAATTCAGAGATAGTTCGAATGGAAAATCTCATTCATGATCTCTTACTCTTAGCTGAACTCGGCGAAAGCTCCCTACCGATCCGTGAAGAAGTCGACCTCTCTGAGCTTTTAAACTCGCACTCTCGTGACTTTCAGACACTCCATCCTCAACGTACGGTCACGATCGAAATCGAAGATGGAGTTTCTTGCCTAGGTTCTGCTGACCACTTGCGGCGGTTGATGCAGAACATACTTAACAATGTTTCTCGACACACACCCGTTGATGCTCCAGTACGAATAAAGGTGTCGCGAAACGGAAAGAAGTCCTTAATTCTTATTGAAGATGGGGGTCCAGGCTTACCTGAAACTTCTTATCGAGATGGAATCGAACTACTCAATCGTTTTGATTCTTCTCGCTCTCGCGAAACTGGTGGTTCTGGTCTAGGTCTATCGATTATTGCAGCAATTGTTCACGAACATGGTGGAACGCTTGCGTTGCGTAAAAGCACTCTAGGTGGCTTGGCTGTCGAAACTACCCTCTAATCAGATTTATCGCGAGTGCTAACAAGACTAGCGATAGTGGCCAGACCAAGACAGGAAACAATCACGATCAAACTCTGTGTAATCGTAACTTCTGGAATCCGCCATCCGCCAATTTCATGAATATCAACTGCATGAAAGGCATGGAATAGTAATTTGAAACCAATAAATGCTAGAACTGCTGAAAGCCCCTTGCCGATATAGACAAGGCGACTCATGAGTCCACCGATAAGGAAGTACAGTTGGCGGAGTCCCATGAGTGCGAAAATATTTGCAGTAATAACTAGATAGACATTTTCAGTCAATCCAAATATTGCAGGGATTGAATCTAAGGCAAAAAGTAGATCAGTGAGCCCAAGAGCTAATAAGGCAATTGTAAATGGTTTCAAGCCTCTACGCTGTAAGAACTGAACAAGCTTGCTATCTTTCTCTTCTTTTTTATCTTTCTGTGAACTCTCCATAAAGAGCGAGACAGCGGTATAGATAAGGAATGCACCGAAGATAAAGAAGACCCACTCGAATCTCTCAATTGCTGCCTTACCAAGAGTAATTGCGATAACTCGAAGAACAAGGGCAATCAAAATTCCAATGAGGAGTGCTAACTGCTGTTTTCGTTTATCTATCTTCAGACGAGTAAGAATGAGTACAAAGACGAAGAGATTATCGAATGAGAGTGAGTATTCAGTGAGCCAGCCTGCAAAGAATTCCTGTTGCTCACGCGAAGTCAGCCATTGGCTCAGGAAGAGACCGAAGGCCACCGCTAGGGATACATAGAAAACGCTCCAGGCAGTCGCCTCTCGCATTGATGTATCTTTCTCGCGACGCGCAACGGCCCAAGCAAAATCCAGACCAATGATCACGAGTAGGGCAACAATGGTGATAATCCAGTTAGTGGTAGAAATTGTTGCAACCGGTGTCATGCCCAAACCCTAACACTTGCAGGATTTGGGGTAATTTAGCCACTATGTCACCTGTGTTGCGTATCTCACTCGAAGAGGCCTTTTCACAGGCACTTTTATATTTTCACAAACCGGAGGCGATTGCGCGAGTTGTTCTTTCAGGGCGTCGACGAAATATGCAGACAGCTACTGAGCGAATTGATATACGCCCTGTCATCATTAAAGAGATGCTTAATTTTCAAGTGAGCATAAGTGATGGCCGAGCTGTCACAACAAAAAATTATCCACCTTCAGAACTGCCAATTAATGAATACATTCGTTCAGGTTATGCAAATATCTTGATTGAGGGTATTCAAGAGAGCTTCTCACTTCGTATCACCAAGAAAGATGAGCCATTGATTTCGATTACTGCAGGCACAGGAGTTATCGATCTTTCGCACGATAAGAAAAAGGAGCGGTTATTGGATGCGGCAGATCCGTTTTTGCGTGAAGTTGGGATTAGCGATGCATCTGGCCAGATAAAGCCATCCAAGAGCGATAAGTATCGCCAAGTAGAGGAGTTCCTACGTCTACTTGCGCCAACACTTACCAGTGCAATCGAAGCAGGACAGATTGATAAGCCAAGTGCTTTAACCCCACTGACAATTGTGGATTTAGGGTGTGGCCACGCATATTTAACTTTTGCAGCACATCAGTATTTGCGCAGCATAGGTATGAATGTACAGGTGATTGGTATCGATGTACGCACCGCCTCACGAGATCGAAATAATGAAATTGCCAAGAAGTTAGGGATCACAAGCAGCATCGAATTTCGAGCTGAGGAGATTGCGGATACAACCTTGGTGCAAGCAGATGTCGCAATTGCACTTCATGCTTGCGATACAGCCACCGATGATGCGATTGCGTGGGCTGTGAAGGCAGA
>CAXNHI010000015.1:0-11575 GCA_964202195.1 Candidatus Planktophila sp.
CCATCGCTTCAAACTCACCGCGATTTCCCTTGAGTCCCCATTGACCAACGAAGAGAGCACGTTCATCAAGCATCTCAACGTAATCAGCTAATGGAATACCTTTAACGATTCGTGAACCAAAGAAAGGCGGTTTTGGGATATCAATATCAATTGCAACATCGCTGCGACGGGTATCAGCTGGACCGTCAGAAACCGGCTTTACAACAGCCTTTACTTTTCGCTCACGCAGGGCAGGTAACGCCGCTCCTGGAACACCCTTCTTCACACCCATGATTGCATCCATCAAGTGGAGACCTTCAAAGGCATCTCTCGCATAACGTACTTCGCCTGAAAATTCATTAGCTAAATCAACTTCAACGAATGCACGTGTGAGTGCGGCCCCGCCAAGAATCACCGGCCACTTTTGATCTAAACCTCGTGAAGTGAGCTCTTGGAGATTCTCGCGCATGATCACTGTGGATTTAACAAGAAGTCCAGACATTCCAATAGCATCAACATCTGATTCCTGAGCGGCATCAATAATTTGATTGATCGTCTGCTTGATTCCAATGTTAACAACTCGATAACCATTATTCGAAAGAATAATATCCACCAGGTTCTTACCGATGTCGTGAACATCTCCCTTGACGGTGGCCAGAAGAATAGAACCGCGCCCCTCATCATCGAGCTTCTCCATATGAGGCTCGAGGTAGGCGACAGCAGTCTTCATCACTTCAGCTGATTGCAAAACAAAGGGCAGTTGCATCTCGCCTTTTCCGAAGAGCTCTCCAACAATCTTCATTCCTTCTAGGAGATGATCATTAATGATTGCAAGTGGCGCTATCCCAGTTTTCATCGCGAGATCGAGATCGTCGGTCAGGCCAACTTTCTCCCCATCGATAATTCTGCGCTGCAAACGCTCCTCAAGAGGGAGCGCAGCGAGCTCTGCGGCACGAATATTTCGTGAAGCCGCCAGTTCAACACCTTCGAAGAGCTGCAGATAAGCGGTCAATGGATCGTAAGTGAGATCTTCGCCGCTGTACTCACGACGATCGTAAATGAGATCAAGGGCGACTTTACGCTGCGCCTCATCGATTCGAGCAAGTGGCATGATCTTTGAAGGATGAACGATCGCCGAATCTAACCCTGCTGCAACGCATTCATGGAGGAAGACTGAGTTGAGAACAACACGAGCTGCAGGGTTGAGACCAAACGAAACGTTACTCACGCCCAGCGTTGTCTGAACTTCTGGATACTCAGATTTTAGTGCGCGGATAGCATTGATAGTTTCTAATCCGTCACGACGAGTCTCTTCTTGTCCTGTTGCGATGGGAAATGTCAGCGTATCGATCAAAATATCTCCGACAGCCATCCCCCAGTTATCAACAAGATCTGTAATCAATCGACGGGAGACACGTAACTTCCACTCGGATGTTCGCGCTTGACCTTCTTCATCAATGGTCAGCGCTACTACCGATGCACCATGTTCGACAACCAAAGGCATGATCCGAGCAAAACGTGACTTTGGTCCGTCACCATCTTCGTAATTGACTGAGTTGATAATGCAACGTCCGCCCAATTGCTCTAGCCCTGCTTGCAGAACGGGAGGTTCTGTCGAATCTAACATGATCGGCAGAGTCGAAGCGGTTGCAAAACGTCCAGCGATTTCACGCATATCGGCCACGCCGTCTCGTCCGACATAATCGATCGAGAGATCAAGTATGTGCGCACCGTCGCGAATTTGATCGCGAGCAATCTCTACGCATGCTTCCCAATCTTCTGAAATCAGCGCATCACGGAAGGCCCGAGAGCCATTGGCATTTGTGCGCTCACCAATTGCAAGGAAGGCGTTATCTTGGCGGAAAGGTACATATTGATAGAGCGATGACGCACCTGGATCAGCATGGGAAGTGCGTGCGGTCACCTGCTTACGATCTAAGCGTGCGACAACTGCGGCCATATGTTCAGGCGTTGTTCCACAACAACCACCTATCAGCGTAATTTTATAATCATCTACGAATGTAGCTAGAGCCTGAGCTAACGCATCAGGACCAAGTGGATACGTTGCACCCTTTGGTCCAAGTTGTGGCAAGCCAGCATTAGGCATTACAGATATCGCGCACCGAGCATTCTTGCTGAGGTACCGCAAATGTTCTGACATCTCGGTAGGACCAGTGGCACAGTTCAATCCAATGAGATCAATATTCAAAGGTTCAAGTGCGTTCAGTGCTGCGCCAATCTCAGAGCCTAGAAGCATCGTTCCGGTTGTTTCAACTGTTACTTGAGCAATCAAAATAACATCACGGTCGCTCTTATCAATTGCCGCACGAGCGCCATTTACTGCAGCCTTTGCTTGAAGCAAATCTTGTGTAGTTTCAATCAGAAGCGCATCAGCGCCCGAATCAACTAACCCTTGCGATGCAATCTCATAGGCATCACGTAGATGTTGATATGTTGTATGTCCAAGGCTAGGTAGCTTTGTTCCAGGTCCTAGTGAACCAAGAACGAATCGCGGTTTATCTGGTGTAGAGAATGCATCTGCTGCCTCGCGGGCAATAACACCACCGGTATATGCAAGTTCGTAGATTCGATCTTCGATTCCATACTCTGCCAAGTTCGCCCAGTTAGCGCCAAAGGTATTTGTCTCGATCGCATCGACACCGACCGCTAAGTAGGCATCATGGACTGAGCGGACGACATCTGGTCGCGACACGTTCAAAATTTCGTTGCAACCTTCGTGCCCTTGGAAATCTTCTAGGCTCGGATCGGCCTCTTGGAGCATGGTGCCCATAGCGCCATCGGCAATTACGACTCGTGAGGCGAGGGCTTTTCTTAGCTCGGAAGGTGTTTTAGCGCTCGTCACGCGTGAAGTTTACCTTAAGGTGAGGGATATGGAGATTTATCAGATCCCCCTGCTCAGAGACCCAGTCATGATCGCGGCTTTCTCTGGTTGGAGCGATGCTGGCGAAGCAGCTTCCGGAGCACTCACCCATATTTTAGAAAATCTTGACCAGAGTGGTAATTCTGCCCAAGCGATATTGATCGCAGAGTACGAGCCAGAAGATTTTTATGATTTCCAAGTTAACCGTCCAATGATTAGCGTCGATGATTCTCTCGTCAGATCAGTGAATTGGCCATCTACACAGGTGTATGGATTGAGTACACCACATCTTGAGAATGACTTCGTCCTAGTACTCGGTGTTGAACCTTCAATGAGATGGAAAACTTTCACTTCTCTCTTGCTCGACCTCGCCGATGATCTTGAAGTTGAACTTGTGGTCACCATGGGAGCGATGCTTGCCGATGTTCCACACACTCGTCCTATCTCAGTCAGCGGAAGTGGCGGCCACCCAGATATTGCCGCTCGACTCGGCGTTGAGATTAGTAAATACGAAGGACCAACAGGAATTCTTGGAATTATTGGAGATGGTTGTATGAAGAGAGGAATAGATTGCGTCTCTTTATGGGCGGGATTGCCACATTACGCCTCGAACTCACCCTCGCCTAAAGCAACTCTTGCTCTTGTCATTGCAGTTGAAGATTTCCTCGAAATCTCAATCGCTCTTGCTGATCTCAGTCATCAAGCCCAAGAATGGGAGGATGAAGTATCCGAGATGGCTGAAGAGGATGCGGAAGTTTCAGAGTATGTGAAAGCGCTGGAAGAGAGTAAGGACGCTGCTGAATTCAAAGATGTATCAGGTGATGAGATTGCACGAGAACTAGAGAGATTCTTACGCCGACAAAATGAGAGTTAATTTAGATCGCAAGCCCGAGAAGATCATCGAGAACGCGTGATAGCTGACCGGCAGATCCACCAGATGCTCCGTTCTCGGTTGCTGTGCACCAAGAGGCAATGAGTTCTAATACACGCACGGTATCAAGATCGTTTGAGAGAGCGGTAAGAAGATCCGAGATTAAAGGTTGCGTTGGAGCAACTTCCATTCGGGCAAGATTAAGACGAATTCGCTCAAGGAAGGCCGAGGCATCTGAAATTTCAGAACTCCCCCACATGTGATCGCTTCGATAGTGGTGACCAAGAAGGGCAAGACGTATGGCCATAGGTTCGATTCCATCATTGATAAGTCTTGAGACAAATATCAAATTACCGAGGGACTTACTCATCTTCCCACCATCAAGGCCGATCATTCCTGCATGAACAAAGAAACGTGCAAATTTCTGGCCAGTGGCTACTAATCCTTGCGCAGCCGACATGTCGTGATGAGGGAAAATCAAGTCGCTTCCGCCACCTTGTATATCAATTGCAAATTCATCAGTTGCCAGTGGTCGCAAGTAGTGCAAAGCAATAGCAGAACATTCGATATGCCATCCCGGACGCCCTACACCAAATGGACTAGGCCAGCCTGGTTCACCATCTCGCTGCGCCTTCCACACCAAAGCATCAAATGGGTCGATCTTTCCTGGCCGCTGCGGATCTCCGCCACGTTCTGCAAAGTGATCCATAGCAAGATCAGATGACAGGTGCGTTCTCTTAAGAAAATTCGGATCTAGTCGAACTCGAAAATATAAATCGTCATCAACCTTGTAGGTCGAATCCTTGCTTGCCAGAGCTGAGATTGCTTCGATAATGACCTGCATCGCTTCGACCACACCGACGTAGTGATCAGGTGGGATGACATGTAAAGCAACCATATCTCCACGAAAAAGTTCGATCTGCGATGTAGCCAACTCCGACCAATCGAGACCATCGCGCTTTGCTCTTTCAAATAATGGGTCGTCGATATCAGTAATGTTCTGTACAAAAGAGACTTGTGCGCCACCAAATCGCAGGTAGCGATTTATTAAATCAAAACTTACATACGTAGCGGCGTGACCTAAATGCGTTGCATCGTATGGAGTGATCCCACAAACGTAGAGACGGTAGAAATCTTTATTAGGTAGCTCTTCCACGCTCTGGCTGGCGGTGTTATAGAGCGATAGCGTTCGGTAAACGCCTCTATATCCCTCACCCGTACCGAGTGATAAATCCGCCCACGATCTCATTTTAGAATTCTAATATGCCGGCCACGGAATCGCCGGCCAATCTTCACTTGGTAAGGGCATGATGCCACCAGAACGGAGTTTATTGATTCGCATACGCGTAGCCTCAATCTCCTCCTCAGTCAGATGTGTGCCGAGTGATGTAGCGTGTGAATCAATGACAGTTATGGCCACATCTAGTAAGCGGAATTCTTCCTCTGTTAGAGCCTCGCCAGCCCATTGCCACAACACTGTTCGCAATTTATCGTCGGCGTGAAAGGTAACGCCATGATCGCACGCGAATAGATGTCCACTTTGATCTGGAAGAAGATGACCAATTTTGCGATCAGTGTTATTAATAATTGCATCAAAGAGAGCAAGCTGACGCAACTCCTGCCTATCTTGAGCAAAGTAGGAACCTAGATCAATGTTCTCATCAACATCTATCCAACGTTGAACCATTCCGAGGCCCGCAGGACCTTCACGCAAAATTGTCGGCGGAACCACATCCATTCCCGTTATGTCACTCAGAAGAAAAGCAGCGAATTCGCGATCGGCAAGTGTTCCATCTGGAAAATCCCAGAGCGGTCTCTCCCCCGCTACTGGCTTGTAAATCACTTCTAGAGTTGAACCCTCGAAATGCATCACTCCAAAGAGCGTTGCATTCGAAGCATCAACCAGACGACCGGTGATCTCTAACTCACCACCGCTGAGGTGAGCAATGCTCTTCTCTACCCAAGAATTCTCGAGATCCTTCATCGCCGATAACCATTTGCCCGAGGACAGAGATGCCCCCTGGGATCTATTGGAGATATGCAGAATGGACAGAGCGGACGACCAGCGGCGACTAAAGCCATGGTTCTCTGCGCGAAAGCTAACGCCATGGAAAGATCGAGATGGATTTCAACCATTGGCCCTGAAGCTTCGTCAGCGACTTCATCACCAAATGAATCTGCCTCTTCGGCGCGGAACGAAATTTCGATCTCTAATAAAGCTGGATCGAAAGCTATACCGATCGCTCCCACTACAAATTCACTATCTAGAGGTAGTTCAAGCGGTTGATCATCGGTGGGGCCAGGGTTAACAGCGCTCAGTGGTGCGCTCTTCCTAATTTCACGAATGATCGTGGTAATTCTCTCAGCCAAAGCAGTTGCCTGGGACTTCTCGGTGGCAAGCGAAACGAGAATATTCTTCTGGCGAACCTGGAAATAAAATTCTCTCTCACCTGGAGCACCGATCGTTCCAACTATAAAACGATCAGGTTGGTCAAAGGACCACTTCTGAGAAGTCATTTATTCGGATTTCCTGTCGATCCCCCGATTGCGGACTGGTTGGTGGATTTTTCCGAGCTAAGAAAACCCTTCGCATCATTAAAACGGACCAAACGGCTGGTTCCGGAATCAGTGTCGATGATTGTGAGAGAAGCTGGTTCGATCACAAGACGCTGGAATTGATCAAGATGCATTCCCAAACAGTGCGCCACGATTGATTTGATGACATCACCATGGCTCACGAGCAAGCGAGGACCCTTACCTTTCACTGCGTTTAAGCGATAGAAACCTGATAAAGCTCTCCCCTGCATTTCTAGGAGAGATTCTCCTTCAGGAAAAGTCATCTGGCTCGGGAAATCCTGCACTACCTTCCACTGTGCTTTACGTCGTAGCGAAGCGAGAGTCTTGCCACTCCAACTACCGTAATCTACTTCTGAGATGGAGTCATCCACAACAATCTGACTCTTCGCTCCAGTTGAAGTCAGCCAAGGATCAATTGTTTCGCGACAACGCTGCAGCGGACTGATTGCTACTTCATCGAATTGAATTGCACCAAGACGAGCGATGAGATCTTTCGCCTGCTCTTCTCCAGTTTTGCTTAATGTGATTCCCGCAGTTCGGCCTGCCAAAAGATTCTTTTCATTGGCGATAGAGTGTGCATGCCGCAGTAGAACGATTCGTGCCATTTCCCAAGATTAACGCCCTTTGACAGTGTTGGCTTGCTAGGGTGCCTTCCATGGAAATCAGACGTGCGGGAAAGAGCGGACTCGAGCTATCCCGCCTCGGACTGGGCACGATGACATGGGGACGCGATACAGATACGCACGAAGCCGCTGAGCAGATGCGCAGTTATATCGAGGCTGGCGGAAATTTTATCGACACCGCGGCTAGTTATGCTGCTGGAGATGCCGAACGTGTCATCGGCGGACTAGTTGGAACATTTTTCAATCGCGAAGACGTGGTGATTGCTACTAAGGCGGGGATCTCCTTTCCTGAAGGTGTCAGAACAGTAAATAATTCCCGGCACTTCTTGATCGGCGAACTAGAGAAATCTCTCACTCGACTGGGAACTGATTATGTTGATATCTGGCAGATCCATTCTTGGGATGCAGATGTCGCACTCGAAGACACTCTCTCTGCCTTAGATTTTGCATACACCTCAGGTAAGGCCCGCTACGTCGGCATTTCAAATTTTAATGGCTGGCAGAGTGCGCGGGCGATCTCTCTGCAAGAGGCTAATACTGCTAAAGCTCCGATAGCGACGATTCAAAGCGAGTACTCATTGCTCAATCGTTCTATTGAGAACGAAATTCTGGATTGCGCCACTGAACTTGGTGTTGGAATTCTTGCTTGGTCCCCGCTCGGTCGCGGTGTACTCACTGGAAAATATAGAAATTCAATACCTGCTGATTCACGAGGTGCAACCCCTCACTTTGCAAACTTCATATCAACATATTTGAATCGAGACTATGCTCGCGTTGTAGAAGCTGTAGCCGCTGCTGCCTCAGGGTTGGGTTACTCCCCGCTAGAAGTAGCACTTGCCTGGGTTCGCGATGCACCAGGAGTAACAAGTGCAATCGTTGGTGCACGCACAGGTGCTCAACTACGTGGAGCACTCACCGTGGAAGAGATAGTTCTGCCAGATGTTGTACGAACCGCTCTGAATGAAGTCTCAAGCGGTTTCTAAGAAATCCTTAAGGACATTTACACCGAAGCGAAGACCATCAACTGGTACTCGCTCATCAACACCGTGAAATAACGCCATAAAATCTAGATCCGGATCTAGTTTTAAGGGTGAAAATCCGTAACCAATAATTCCAATCTTTGAGAGCGCCTTATTATCGGTGCCGCCACTCATTGTAAACGGCACTGGAATTCCATCACCATCATGTTTGATCAAAGCTGCACACATAGCATCAACCAGATCACCTTCAAATGGAACTTCAAGAGCGATATCTGTAACGATTGTCTCGATTCGAATATCTGGACCCACAATTTCGCGAATTGTCGCATTCATTTCGTCTTCATAACCTGGAAGGAAGCGGCCATCAACTACAGCACTTGCTTCTCCCGGAATCACATTCTCTTTATAGCCAGCAGATAACATGGAAGGGTTCGCTGTATTTTGCAACGTTGCCCCGATCATTCGTGACGCACTTCCAAATTCGGTGAGAAGTGGACGAAGATCTTTTAGATCGAAAGGCTTGCCTGAAGCTTTAGCAACTGTTTCAAAGAGGCGCTTCACCGTTGCGGTATATCGCTGTGGCCATTGATATCGACCAATCTTTACTACCGCTTCCGTGAGGGCGGTAATGGCATTCTCTTCGTTGATCACTGAGCCGTGACCCGCTCTGCCTTGGGCAACGAGTCGAATCCAGTGAATTCCTTTTTCAGCCGTCTCTACAAAATAGAAACGTTTCGCGTTGGGAAGTGTGATTGAGAAACCACCAACCTCCGAGATTGCTTCAGTACATCCTGCAAAAACTTCTGGATGTTCGGCAACCATCCAGCGAGACCCGAAGCTACTGCCAGCCTCTTCATCTGCAAAAAATGCGAGAGTGATGGGACGTGGCGGCTTGTATCCAACGCGCGCCCATTGACGTACAACTGCGATAATCATCGCATCCATATTTTTCATATCAACTGCGCCGCGTCCCCAGATAAATCCATCTTTAAGGATTCCACCGAATGGATCAACGCTCCAGTCCTCTGCCATCGCAGGAACAACATCGAGGTGGCCATGAACAACCAGTCCGGGACGATCGGGATGCGTACTTTCTAAATGCGCGATTACGTTGCAACGATTGGGAGCAGATTCAAATATTGTGGATGTGATTCCAACTTCTGCTAATTGCGCGACAACATACTCTGCTGCTGCCTTCTCATCTCCCCTGCCCTCACCAAAGTTGACACTTGGAATTCGAATTAACTCTTGGCAGATACGGATAGCTTCGGCTTCGAGTTCTTCACGGAGGGCGTTCTTATCTGTTGTCATGGCGTAAGTATCCACCAAGAGCGCTGGAGTGCCATAGGAATTGACCGCTTTGCCTTGGACTCTCAGGGTTGATATCGTGTGCTCTCTTGATCAGCCCTTGTGAGTCGAAAGACTAGGTGAGGTTATTAAGGGTCAAGGTATTTATACTGGTCCGGGTGGCGGAATTGGCAGACGCGCTAGCTTGAGGTGTTAGTGCCCGCAAGGGCTTGAGGGTTCAACTCCCTTCCCGGACACGCACTAAGTAATACCCACTAAGAATGAGGGTGACGAAGGTGAATGTAGAACAAGCTTTGTCACTGATTCGCACAATACCTGACTATCCAAAACCAGGAATTCTTTTTCAAGACATTACGCCCGTACTGAGCAACCCTGAAGCTTTCAATATCGTTGTGCGCGCACTCGCGCAGGTAGATCCAGAAAGCACAGTAGTCGCTGGAATTGAGGCACGCGGTTTCATCTTCGCTAGCGCAATCGCTGTAGCTAAGAATTGTGGATTCGTGCCGATTAGAAAAAAAGGGAAACTTCCGTTCTCGACTTACTCTAAGCAATACGGCCTCGAATATGGTGTCGATGAAATTGAAATTCATACCGATGCCTTCGAGCCAGGTTCAAAAGTCCTACTTGTGGATGATGTATTGGCTACTGGCGGAACGCTGGTAGCAGCAATCGAACTCGTAAAACAAGCCGGCGGAATCGTGACCGATATCGCAGTGCTCAGCGAGATTTCCTTCTTGGGTGGGCGCTTACGTATCGCCCAACACTCACCGGAGGTTTCGGTTCACGCCTTGATAAGCGGATAGGTCACTTCTTTGCCATCTTTGTGGCAGGATCTGCGCCATGGCTGAATTGATTTACTACTGCGGAACTATGGATAGCGGAAAGTCAACGCTTGCTCTGCAGACTGCCCATAACCACCAGCAACGCGGACGTGGCGGTTTAATCTTCACTTCTCAGGACCGAGCTGGTGCTGGAAAGATTTCGTCACGTCTCGGATTAACCAGTGCAGCGATTGAAGTTCTTCCTGGCTTTGATATCCATAAATTTGTTGTCGACAAGCTATCTATTGGAGAACGGATTGATTACGTAATCTGCGATGAGGCGCAATTTTATCAACCAGAGCAGATCGAAGAGCTGGCTCGAATCGTTGATGGCCTGGGAATCGATGTCTATGCCTTTGGAATCTTGGCAGATTTTAGAACCAAACTCTTTCCTGGTTCGGGGCGATTGGTTGAGTTAGCAGACCGCGTGAACACACTTCAGGTAGAAGCCCTCTGCTGGTGTGGATCTCGTGCGACACATAACGCCCGTACTGTCGGCGGCAAGATGGTCACCGAAGGCGAGCAAGTAGTTGTTGGAAACGTCGGATCAACCGATGAAGTCGCTTACGAAGTTCTCTGTCGCAGGCACCATATGCGCGGTGTCACTGCACGAAATTCCAGAGCGGGTCACATTTCAAGTGATCCATTGCCTTTTAACGAACTTTAAACATCCTCACCAATCAATCTCACACACCTGGAGCAGATATGACAAAAGTACGTGGACTTGCCGCTGTAAGCAAAGGGGCGTCCTTCACTCGTTTTGATTTTGAACGTCGCGAGCTTGGTATCCACGATGTAAAGATCGACATTGCCTTTGCTGGAATATGTCACTCTGATATCCACCAAGTCCGTGAAGAGTGGGGTCCTGCGCTGTTTCCGATGGTTCCAGGACATGAAATTGCTGGCGTGGTCACCGAGATTGGCTCTGATGTAACCAAGTTTGCCGTGGGCGATCACATCGGTGTTGGTGTCTTTATCGATTCTTGCCGCCAATGTAAGCCTTGTAAAGACGGACTAGAACAGTATTGCGATCAAGGCATGACTGGCACCTACAACACCTTAGAGCGTGACGGTAAGACTGTTGCGATGGGTGGATACAGCAATATTTTCGTAGTTAATGAGAATTACGCGGTTACGATTCCAAAATCTCTGCCTCTCGATGGCGTTGCGCCATTACTCTGCGCGGGAATCACTCTCTACTCGCCACTAAAGCATTGGAAAGCCGGCAAAGGAACCCGTGTAGCTGTCATGGGCTTAGGCGGCTTGGGGCATATGGGAGTCAAGTTTGCACATGCTCTCGGCGCACACGTAACCGTCATCTCTCACTCACCGAATAAACGAGAGGCGGCACTAGCGATGGGTGCTGATGAATTCATCTGTGTAAAGGATCCTAAAGATCTAAAACCTTTCGCTCGCACCTTCGATCTGATTCTGAATACTGTAAGCGCCCAGATCGATATCAACGACTATATCGCCACCCTAAAAATCGACGGAACGCTTGTGGTGATTGGACTTCCGGGTGCTCCTTATCCAGT
>CAXNHI010000016.1:0-11188 GCA_964202195.1 Candidatus Planktophila sp.
TCAAATCCAAATTGCACAACTCTTTCCATGATTGTTGCAATGGGAGCACTCAATAAGAAGTTTGGTCTCAAGGCTCTCGTTGTCTCTTCTTACCAAGCAGCATCTGGTGCTGGTCAATCTGGAATCGATGCCTTGCACGATCAGATTTCAAAGGTTGCCGGAAAGAATTTAGGATCAACAGCGAAAGATCTGCGCGGAGCAATTACAGACTTGGGTCCATTCCCGGCACCTCTTGCGATGAATGTTATTCCTTGGGCAGGGTCGCTTAAAGAAGGTGGATATTCATCAGAAGAAATTAAGGTTCGTAATGAATCACGGAAGATTTTGGGAATGCCTAAACTTAAAGTTGCAGTAACTTGTGTGCGAGTTCCAGTGATTACAACTCACTCACTGACAGTGCATGCAACATTTTCAAAGGTAGTCACACGCAAAGGTGCGCAATCAGCGCTAGCTAAGGCCGACGGCGTGATTCTCTATGACAATCCAGAGAAGCATGAATATCCGACTCCTGCAGATGTTGTAGGAACTGATCCGACATGGGTTGGTCGTGTACGTCAATCTCTTGATGATCCAAAGTCAATCGATTTCTTTGTTTGTGGCGATAATTTGCGTAAGGGAGCAGCGTTAAATACTGCTCAAATCGCTGAATTACTCGCTGCTGAATTCACAAAGTAAGGCTGGATAGACTGCCCTCTATGACAATCGTTGTAGCAGGCGCCACAGGCCTCGCTGGTTCTGCGATCGTCCGGGCATATGTTGCAGCCGGTCATGAAGTAATTCCAGTAAACCGTAAGGTCGTCGATCTCTTAGATCGCGATGCAACCTTTAACTTCATCGCATCCGTTAAGCCAACTCTTGTTATTGACGCTGCAGCAAAGGTCGGCGGCATCGGTGCTAACAATTCATTCCCTGTTGAGTTTCTGGCAGATAACCTGCGCATCCAGAGCAATCTCATGGAGGCAGCACATGCTGCTGACGTTGAGAAGTTTATTTTCTTAGGCAGCTCATGTATCTATCCGCGCGATTGCGCACAGCCAATCAAGGAAGAGTATTTACTTACTGGACCACTTGAAGAGACAAATTCAGCGTACGCGGTTGCAAAGATTGCTGGCATCGAACTTATCAAATCTTTTAGAAAAGAGTATGGCCGCAAGTGGATCTCGCTGATGCCGACAAATCTCTACGGACCATTTGATAACTTCGAACTGCAAGGTTCACATGTACTTCCTGCATTTATCCGCCGCTTTGTTGAAGCTACGGAAAGTGGCGCAGCACGCGAAACTTTATGGGGGACTGGATCTCCCAAGCGTGAATTTCTTCATGTTGATGATTTAGCTGAAGCAGTCTTGCATCTTGGCGATAAGTACGACGAGGCGGGACATCTCAATATCGGAACCGGTGGAGACCTCACAATTAAAGAACTTGCAGTGCTGGTAGCAGAACTGGCTGGCTTTAAGGGTGAAATCGCTTGGGATTCAACGAAACCTGATGGAACTCCACGTAAGGTCCTTGATGTTACTAAGGCAAAGTCACTAGGTTGGGCACCAAAGATTTCACTTCGTGATGGAATTGCAGCAACAATTGATTGGTATAAAAAGGCAGCAGCTAAGGGAGAGTTACGTAGATGAGTAGAAAAGTCGCGCTAATCACCGGTGTTACCGGACAAGATGGCTCATACCTTGCAGAGTTCTTGCTTGCTAAAGGATACGAAGTACATGGCCTTATCCGCCGATCATCAACTTTTAATACTTCACGTATCGATCACATCTACCAGGATCCACATGAGAAGAACCCAAAGCTCTTCCTTCACTACGGCGATCTCATCGATGGCGTAGGACTTACTAACCTTATTCGCGAAATTAAACCAACAGAGGTCTACAACCTCGGCGCGCAATCACATGTGCAGGTCTCTTTCACAATGCCGCAGTACACAGGCCAGGTTGATGCAGTCGGTGCAGTTGGATTACTCGAAGCGATTCGTAGTGCGGATATTGATACACGTTTCTATCAAGCATCAACGTCAGAGCTCTTTGGTTCAACTCCACCACCACAAAACGAAACTTCAGTCTTTAGACCACAGTCACCGTACGCAGCTGCAAAGTTGATGGCCTACTGGTGCACCGTTAACTACCGTGATGGTTATGGCATGCACACCACTAACGGAATTCTCTTTAACCACGAATCACCTCGTCGTGGTGAAACATTTGTTACTCGCAAGATCACACGTGCGGTTGCAGCGATCAAAGCAGGTAAGCAAGACAAGTTATTCCTAGGAAATCTTGATGCTGTCCGCGACTGGGGATACGCAAAAGAGTATGTCGAATCAATGTGGCTGATGCTCCAGCAAGATAAGCCAGATGATTACGTTGTTGCCACAGGAGTAGGAGCCACAGTAAAAGATTTTGCTGCAGCCGCCTTTACTCGCGCAGGACTTAATTGGCAGGACCATATTGAGACAGATAAGAAGTACATCCGTCCCACAGAAGTTGACGCGCTTATTGGAGATGCATCAAAGGTGGAGAAAGCCCTCGGATGGAAAGCCACAACTCATTGGAAAGAACTTGCTGAGTTGATGGTTGATGCCGATATCGCAGCTCTTAAGGGTTAAATAAGAGTTACGAGCGAAACTTCTGGAGGACTTGCCACGCGAATGCGTGCAAAGGGACTTGTTCCCATCCCTGCAGATACATGTAGATAAGGCTCATCACCAAACCTTGTTAATCCGCGTGCGCGCCAATTAGGTAGATCGCAATTTGTTGTCAATGCGCGTGATCCACCAATCCACGGGAGTCTCACCTGTCCGCCATGCGTGTGTCCTGCAAAGATTGCATCAAGTCCATCTTCTGACATTCCTCGCAGAACTCGCAGATAAGGTGCATGTGTTACACCGATTGCGATATCGCATGGATCAGGAAAACCTGCCACAAGAGAGTAATCATCGAATTCAAGGTGTGCATCATCTGTTCCACGTGCTTCAATTGTTGTTCCATTAATTGTGATGGTGGTGCGATGGTGATTGAGGTTTTTCCATCCGCGAGCCTGTAAACCGAGATCTAACTCTGGCCATGGAAGATCTTCGCCGTGTACTCGATCGCCATGATCAGGCAACAAGTACTTCAAAGGATTCTTTGGTTTTGGTGCGTAGTAATCATTTGAACCAAAGACGAAGAGACCTGGCGTATCAAGAAGTGGTTCAAGCGCTTCAAAGACAACTGGCACCGCATCCATATGAGCTAAGAAATCACCAGTACTGATCACTAAGTCGGGCTTGAGTGATGCAAAAGATTTGATATCTGCAATCTCTGTCTTACGAGCAGGGGTCAGGTGTAGATCGGAGAAGTGGAGCACGCGAATGGGTGCGTGGCCTTTGGGCAGAATGGGGATCTGCGCCTCGCGTAGTGCATAACTCATGATTATCGAAGGATAGTGGAGCATGAGAAGATATACCCGAACAATTCAAAGAATTGGAGCATCAAGCAAGTGGGATTAAAAGAGACACTTAAAAGCGACCTTACTGAGGCAATTCGTTCAAGCGACAAGCTTGTATCGGGAACAATCCGCATGGTTTTAACTGCGATCACCAACGAAGAAGTTTCTGGTAAAGAGGCGCGCGTACTCACCGATGCCGAAATTATCACCGTGCTTTCACGCGAGGGAAAAAAGCGTCGCGAAGCATCAGAAGAATTTGCAAAGGCTGGACGTGAAGATAAGGCGCTTGAGGAAAAAGCAGAGGGTGAAGTAATTGCCCGCTATCTCCCAGCACAAATGAGTGAAGATGATGTAAAGAAACTTGTTGCTGCAGCGATTGCATCAACAGGTGCGGCAGGACCTGCCGACATGGGCAAAGTTATGGGTGCTCTAAAGCCTCAAGTTGCAGGAAAAGCAGATGGTGGAATGGTTTCATCATTGGTCAAGGCAGCACTAGCAGCCCTAGGAGAAGGAAATTAATATGAAGTTTGAATACGCAACCGTGCCATTGCTTTCACATGCAACAAAGCACATTCTTGATTCATGGGGTTCTGATGGTTGGGAACTTGTCGCCGTTATTCCAGCACCAGGTGGAGAGCAACTCGTTGCTTATATGAAGCGAGAGCTTAAGTAATGGCTACAGATGTTCGCGCAAAGTTAGCTGAAAGAGGTTTAACGCTTCCTGTTGCAACAAAGCCACTTGCGGCCTACGTTCCTGCAGTTCGTACCGGCAACATTGTTTTTACGGCCGGGCAGCTTCCAATGATTGATGGTGCAATTTCTAAGACTGGAAAAGTTGGCAGCGATATCACCGTTGAAGAGGCTTACGAATTAGCAAAGATCTGTGCCATCAATGCACTTGCCGCAGTCGAACTCGTTGCACCGGTTGATTCAATCGTTAAAGTTGTTCGCATCGTCTGTTATGTAAATGGAGCGCCTGGATTTGTTAGTCAGCCAGCTGTAGCCAATGGCGCATCAGAGCTATTTATGCACATTTGGGGCGAAGCAGGGGTTGCGGCGCGTAGCGCTTTAGGAGTTGCTGAGTTGCCACTTAATTCACCGGTTGAGGTTGAACTCACCGTTGAAGTTGCCTAAGAAGTAATTACTTACCGCGCTTACTTAAGCGATCAAGGTCAGTAATCAATACTGCGCGACCATCTAGGCGCAACCATCCGCGACCTGCAAAGTCAGCAAGTGCTTTATTAACAGTTTCGCGAGATGCGCCGACAAGCTGAGCAAGTTCTTCTTGAGTGAGTTCGTGCTGTACGAAAAGTCCTTCAGGAGTTTGCTTACCAAAGCGCTCACCAAGATCAATCAGAGCTTTAGCGACGCGACCTGGAACATCTGAGAAGACAAGATCGCCCACTGCTTCATTGGTACGACGAAGACGTTGCGCCAATCGAGCCAAGAGCTGCAATGAGATATCTGGATTTTCGCGAAGCCATGGAATGAGTTTCTCGTGGCTTAACGAGAGAAGTTTTGCATCAGTTACTGCAGTTGCAGCTGATGTGCGTGGACCCGGATCAAAGAGTGAGAGCTCGCCGAACATTTCGCCCGGGCCAAGGATTGATAAGAGGTTTTCGCGGCCATCTCCACTTGAGGTACCAAGCTTGAGTTTGCCTTCGACGATGACGTAGACGTGCTCACCGCTATCGCCTTCTTTAAAGAGTATTGCGCCCTTGCCGATCTTTACTGAATCCATAGATGCGCGCAGTGAAACGGCGGCGGCATCATCGAGTGCGGTAAAGAGTGGGGCTTTGCGTACGACTTCATCTTCAATGGACACAGGGGTAGTTTACTCGTATGAGTGCAGATCGCGAAACTCGAAAAAGCGCTGGTGCTATTTATCGCATGCTCACGAAAACCTACCCAGAGGTTGATTGCGAGCTCGATTTCCAGAACCCACTCCAACTAGTGATAGCCACAGTCCTTTCAGCGCAATGCACCGATAAGCGTGTAAATGCAGCGACCCCGCGCCTTTTTAAGAAATATAAAAATGTTCGAGCCTATGTAAAGGCACCAATTGAAGATATCGAAGAGATAATTTTTTCACTCGGCTTCTATCACGCAAAAGCTCGACATATCAAAGGTCTTGCTACCAAAATTCTTGAAGATTTTAATGGTGAGGTTCCTGCAACGTTAGAAGAGTTAATCACTCTGCCAGGAGTTGGTCGCAAGACAGCCAATGTTGTACTGGGCCATGCCTTCGGTATTCCTGGAATTACAGTTGATACTCACTTTGGTCGACTCTCCCGCCGCTTTCAATGGAGCGCTTCAATGGATCCAGTGAAGGTCGAACACGAAGTCGGTGAACTAATTCCACAACCAGAGTGGACCAATCTTTCGCAACGGATGATTTGGCATGGGCGACGGGTATGTCATTCACGGAAACCAGCATGTGGAGCATGCACACTTGCAAAGATATGTCCTTCGGTAGGCATTGGTGAGATGGATTCAGAGAAGGCAGCGCTACTTGTGAAGACAGATAAGGATTTCCGATGAAGAAGTTTGCACTTGTAGCTGCACTATTGCTTCTCGCCGGTTGTGGTCAAGAAACTTCAGCTCTACCCAGCAATGGCGTTGTGGTTGATTGCTCATCAATTGCCACAGTAAAAACTCAGAATAAATCTGCGTTACTGAAATGTCTTGACGGTAATTCCACAGTAGATATCGGGCAGATCAAAGGACCAGCGCTAGTAAATGTCTGGGGATCTTGGTGTGGGCCTTGTAAAGATGAGATGCCGATATTTGTTGATTTTTATGGCAAATATAAGGAGAAAGTCTCACTCATAGGAATCAGCGTTGAGGAGGCAGATGTACAGAATGCGCGCGACTTTGTAAAGCTTTATGGAATGAGTTGGCCTAACCTCAACGACCCCGATGGGAGTACGCGTGGGACTTTAGGGATGGGAGTGCCGATCACCTTATTTATTGATGCTCAAGGCAAAGTTGCCTATAGAAAAATCGGAGTTGTCACTACTATTGAAGAGTTAGAGCGCGATACGCAAAAGTACTTAGGAGTCCAGCTATGAACTATGTAGATATTCTGATTGGTCTTGCCGTAATTGCATCTTTTGTATCTGGTTATAAGAGTGGATTCTTCAAAACAATTTTTGCGGTGATTGGAAATGTCGGCGGAGCAATCCTTGGTCTCTTGCTTGCCCTCAACCTCATGGGTGATTGGGCACTCGATGGCAAAAAAGTTGGCATAGCAATCGCCTCTGTTTTCCTCGGATCATTTATCGGCCGCGTCATTGCACGTGCTCTCACCAAAGGACTTAAGGCAACAATTATTCGCGGACCGCTCGCATTTCTAGACCAGATCGCAGGAGCGGCGCTACATCTTGTGCGCACAGTCATCTTCGTATTCCTCATTGGTGCGATATTGACCTGGTCACCGTGGCAGAGTGGGAAAGATGCGATTGCAGAAAGTGATCTCTATCCAAAGATTGAGAGCAATCTCCCAGGTGTAGTGACAATGATTAAAGATACGGTCCAGGAAAAGCTAGAAGGAATCAATCTTCGTCCTTAGAAGAATGTAGACCTTCTGCAATGAGCTTCATTACATTGGGATCTGCCAGTGTTGTTGCATCTCCAACTGCACGATTTTCTGCAACATCTTTAAGAAGGCGGCGCATAATCTTGCCGCTTCGCGTCTTTGGTAGCTCATTAACGACCATAATCTGACGCGGGCGAGCGATTGCCCCAATTTCTTTAGTGACGTGAGCGCGTAGCTCCTTAACTAGAGCATCACCGTTGGCATGTTCGATACCAGTACGCAGAATAACGAAGGCAACAATTCCTTGCCCTGTCATCTCATCTGCAGCACCAACAACAGCAGCTTCAGCCACTGCCTCGTGTGAGACAAGTGCTGACTCCACTTCAGTTGTAGAGATGCGGTGGCCAGAAACATTCATTACATCATCCACGCGACCAAGTAACCAGATAGCGCCATCGTTATCGAGTTTTGCACCATCTCCAGCAAAGTAGATTCCATCAAAGCGTGACCAGTAATTTTCGCGGTATCGCTGATCCTCGCCCCACACACCACGGAGCATCGATGGCCATGGCTTATCAAGAATCAAATAACCACCATGTCCGTTAGGAACTGCAACACCATTGTCATCAACAACTTTTGTACTGATTCCTGGAATCGCTGACATTGCAGAACCTGGCTTAGTACTTGTTACACCAGGTAGCGGCGAAATCATGATTGCACCGGTTTCGGTCTGCCACCATGTATCAACGATTGGACAACGGTTGCCACCGATAACTTCGCGGTACCACATCCACGCTTCAGGGTTAATTGGCTCTCCTACAGATCCAAGGAGGCGAAGCGTTGAGAGGTTATGTGCTTGTGGGAATTCATCTCCCCACTTCATCCATGTACGGATAAGTGTGGGCGCTGTATACAAAATTGTGACCCCGTATTTAGCAATGATTTCGAACATGCGGCCCTTATGTGGGGTATCAGGGGTTCCTTCGTAGATCACTTGTGTCGCACCGTTAATCAGTGGCCCATAAACAACGTATGAGTGGCCGGTAATCCAACCAACATCTGCGGTACACCAGTACACATCTGACTCTGGTTTGAGGTCAAAGACTGCGCGATGAGTAAAGGCGGCCTGCGTGAGATATCCGCCTGTTGTATGGAAAATTCCCTTTGGTTTTGCTGTTGTGCCTGATGTGTACAAGATAAAGAGCGGGTGCTCGGCATCAAAGCTTTCAGCCACATGTTCTGCGCTCTGGCGATCGACAATCTCATGCCACCAAATATCGGTAGTGCTATTCCATGCTGTCTCTTGTTTGGTGCGCTGTACAACAAGAACCTTCTCTACATTGGTCTTTCCCTTAAGCGCTTCATCTACTGCAGGCTTGAGGGCAAATGCTGCACCTTTCCTAAATCCACCATCTGCTGTGATGACAAGTTTTGCATCTGCATCTTGAATACGAGAAAGAAGCGCTTCGGCTGAAAATCCACCAAAGACCACAGAGTGCGCAGCACCAATACGCGCACATGCCAACATCGCAACGGCTGCCTCTGGAATCATCGGCATATAGATAGCAACACGATCGCCGGCCTTGACGCCAATTTCTGTCAGTGCGTTGGCAGCTTTCTTTACATCAACTAATAATTGCGCGTAAGTAATAGTTCGGGTATCACCTGGTTCGCCTTCAAAGTGAAATGCAACACGGCTGCCGCGACCTTGCGCAACGTGGCGATCAAGTGCGTTGACTGATGCATTGAGTTTTCCGCCAACAAACCATTTGGCATAAGGAACTTGCCAATCAAGGACTGAGCTCCATGGTTGATCCCACATTAATTCGCGCGCTTGTGTCTCCCAGAAAGCTAAACGGTCTGCATCAGCCGTTGTGTAGATATCAGCCTTGGCATTGGCTTGGGCGGCAAATTCTGCACTCGGTGGAAATTGGCGACTCTCGTTGCCGAGGTTCTCAATGGAATCGCCAGAACTATCAACAGGTGTTGCGGTCATAACCGTTGAGATTACTCGCACTGCCTATCTTTGCCCACCTTGCTAGCCCACATACCTCACCGACCGATTGGAAATAACAATGTTGACCGCCCTCTTCGCAATCCTGCTCAAGATCCTTGCCAGCCCTGCTCTATTGGCTGCCCTGATCGCCTTCCTCCAGAAGATGCTTCATCCATGAGATCGCTGATCTAGCCGTCCCAAGGCTAGAAATCGATCAATAATCGCCATGTGGCCAAGGCAATCGCCTCCCCGGTCGCATGGCGATTTTTCATACCCCCAGGTAAGTGGTTGGATTAGCCGTAAGCCCGAAGTCGACCCAATGGCGCGCTCGGCGAAGGATTACAACTCGCGATCAATACTCTGCGAGCAACCGAGCATAATCTGGAGTCACAATGCCAATTGCAACCCCTGAAATTTACGGCCAGATGTTGGATCGCGCGAAAGCTGGCGCATTTGCATACCCTGCAATCAACGTCTCATCATCACAGACCATCATCGCTGCACTTCGCGGATTCGCAGAAGCAGAATCAGATGGAATTATTCAATTTTCTTGGGGCGGTGCTGAATATGCATCTGGCTCCACAGTAAAAAACATGGTTGATGGCGCAGTTGCGCTCGCAGAGTTCGCACACGTCGTTGCAAAGAATTACAACGTCAATATTGCAATCCATACAGATCACTGCCCAGCTGAAAAGCTCGATGGCTACATGCGTCCACTTCTTGAAATCGGCGCACAGCGCATTAAAGATGGCAAAGCACCGCTCTTCAGCTCACATATGTGGGATGGATCAGCAGTTGATATGCCTGAGAATATGAAGGTCGCAAAAGAGCTTCTTGTAAAGTCAGTTGCTGCTCGCACAATTCTTGAAATCGAAATCGGCGTTGTCGGTGGCGAAGAAGATGGCATTGAGGCAAAGCACGATGCCAAGTTGTACTCAACACCAGAGGACGCACTCCTCACACTTGAAACTCTCGGTAACGATGCCGCTGCCCGTTACATGGTTGCTGCAACATTCGGAAACGTTCACGGTGTCTACAAGCCAGGAAACGTTGTCTTGCAGCCAAAGATTCTGAAGACTCTTCAGGAAGCAGTCTCAGCAAAGCTTGGACTTGCAGCCGGAAGTAAGCCTATGGACCTTGTTTTCCACGGTGGTTCTGGTTCACTTCTTTCAGAGATCCGCGAATCACTTGATTACGGTGTGATCAAGATGAATATCGATACCGATACTCAATACGCATTCACACGTCCAGTTGTTGAACACATGTTCAAGAACTACGACGGTGTTTTGAAGATTGATGGCGAAGTTGGAAATAAGAAGGCGTACGACCCACGTGCATGGGGCAAGGCGGGCGAGGCTGGAATGGCTGCACGTGTAGTTGCTGGATGTGAAGATCTTCGTTCTACAGGAACATCACTTCGCAAGTAATATTGATTCATAAACAAGGGGAGAGGTTTTAACTATGCCTGCATTAGTTCTGCTGGGAGCACAGTGGGGCGATGAGGGCAAGGGTAAAGCTACCGACATCCTTGGCGATCGCGTTGATTATGTAGTTCGCTATCAAGGCGGCAATAACGCAGGACACACTGTTGTTATTGGTGATCAGAAATATGCGTTGCATCTTCTTCCTTCAGGAATTCTCTCTCCTAATGTTGTGCCAGTAATCGGTAACGGAGTTGTGATCGATCCAGGTGTTCTCCTTGAAGAGATTAAGGGTTTAACTGATCGTGGAATCGATTGTTCAAAACTTGTTATCTCAACCAATGCGCACCTGATCACTCCATATCACCGCACCATCGATAAGGTGACTGAGCGCTTCCTTGGTAAATCAAAGATCGGTACAACAGGTCGCGGAATTGGTCCGGCTTATGCTGACAAGATCAACCGCATCGGTATCCGTGTACAAGATCTCTTTGATCCATCCATTTTGCGCCAAAAGCTTGAGGCAGCGCTGCGCGATAAGAACCAGATCCTCATCAAGGTCTTTAACCGTAAGAACATTGAAGTAGATGATGTATTGGCTGAATACCTTGGTTACGCAGAGATTTTGCGCCCCTATGTTGCAGATACAGTCTTGCTTCTCGATCAGGCACTTAAAGCTGGAAAGCGTGTGCTTCTTGAAGGTTCACAAGGAACACTTCTCGATGTTGATCATGGAACATATCCATATGTAACCTCATCAAATCCCACTGCAGGTGGAGCGTGTACAGGTTCTGGAATCGGACC
>CAXNHI010000017.1:0-11158 GCA_964202195.1 Candidatus Planktophila sp.
CAATAACTCATCTATCGCTTGTGAAATCAAATCTTCATCTGGGACGGGGATTTTAAGAACTCGAGCACTCGCAATAACTCGGCGCATATGTCTTGTCAAAAATTGCACAGATCCATTCTCAGTTCTCAAGGTCTCAAAGAGTCCTGTGCCGAGTGGCCAGTTCTTATCGTCTAGATAGGCAGATGAATCTTCAACTAACTGCCGGTCAACCCAAATCTTCACAGAGTGCCGCCTGCAATGGAGATCAAATTTCGCGCCTTGAGTTGAGTCTCTTCCCATTCAAGTGCTGGTTGACTCCCCCATGTAATTCCCGCACCTGTTCCAAATCGCAGCCATTCATCGCCTGTATTCCAGAAAGTGCGAATCGCTACAGCTAACTCTGCGCGGTCCCCTTGAATCCAACCCAAAGCACCGCAGTACGGTCCGCGTGGAGCAACCTCATGCTCTGCAATGATAGAGAGGGCAGCACTCTTTGGCGCGCCACTGACAGAACCTGGCGGAGTTGTCGCTGCAAGAATTTCCGCCCACGATGTTCCAGCTTTAATCTTTGCCTGCACATCAGAGACAAGGTGAGTAAGCCCAGGATGTTTCTCTCGTCTAAACAATTCACTCACTTCAACGCTGCCTTCTTGAGCAATCCTGCTCAAGTCATTGCGCATCAAATCAACAATCATCAGATTTTCAGCCTGGTCTTTCTCGCCGAAATCCTCCTCATCCCATCGAATAGTTCCCTTGATAGGAGAGGTAATCAACTCATCTCCGTTGCGAGAGAGAAACCTTTCAGGTGATGCGCTGGCAATTTCAAAGCCAGGAATCTTGAGATAACTCGCAAATGGTGCTGGATTTGCGTACTGCATGCGTGCAAAAAGCCCAGCTAAATTCTGCTTCTTTTGATCAATCATGTGTGAAAGTTCTCTGCAAGCATTCACTTGATAGACAGAACCCGCCGAAATCTCTTCGCGAATCGCATGGACATAACTCATGTAATCCAGCTCTTGCAGCGAAGTTCGCCAAGGTCTTTCCAATACTGACCAAGGTGACTCTGGGAATGGTCCCTCTTCCACTTTCTTAAATTTTGCAAAATGGTATTGACCTTCAAATGTAACTAAGACCGCCCAGAAGCCACCATCATCCAAACACGATGGATCGTCGGTGTATTTCTGCATCTTCGTGGCATGGCGATTGCCCATCCAAAATTGATAATCGCGCCCGAACATGGGGTAAGGCTACGCAGAAAAGGCTGCGCTTTGGCGCATCGCCCCCGTCTGCGCTAGATTTACCTCCGCAGTAAATGCGGACGTAGCGCAGCTGGTAGCGCGGAACCTTGCCAAGGTTCAGGTCGCGGGTTCGAACCCCGTCGTCCGCTCGGATAGAGCGCCGTTCATTTTGATGGGCGGCTTTTCTTTATCCGCACAGGTAGTACAAGTTCGTGGTGGAATGGCCGAGAGGCGAGGCAAGGGACTGCAAATCCCTCTACACGGGTTCAAATCCCGTTTCCACCTCCACGAATTTTTCGCTGAGAAACGAAGGGACGACCACCGTGGCTGACACCAATTCAGATCGCCCATGGGGACGCTACGAAGTTCTCTCTTCTTCAGCTATTCATCAAGTAAAGAATGTCTATGTTTCTCCAGGCAAGCGACTCTCGTATCAACGTCACCAACAGAGAGCCGAACATTGGTTCATCGTCAGTGGTGATGCGCGAATTACACTCGACGGAGACAGCTTCGAAATGTCAGCTGGTGATTCCATCGATATCGAAATTGGTGTTGCACACCGTATTGAGAACATCGGAACTACCGACCTCCTTTTCACTGAAGTTCAAACGGGAACTTACTTTGGCGAAGATGATATTGAGCGTCTTGAGGACGATTTCGGCCGCTCTTAACTTCATATTTCGACAGAATTAGCCTTCTGGTTATACTTGCTCAACAACTTAATATGGCCCAAAGCAAAAAGAAGTAA
This sequence comes from Candidatus Planktophila sp., assembly GCA_964202195.1. GTDB lineage: Bacteria > Actinomycetota > Actinomycetes > Nanopelagicales > Nanopelagicaceae > Planktophila. The sequence continues at coordinate 1,966 of CAXNHI010000017.1, forward strand.
AGATAGAGACCGTACGGACGATTGGCTCAGCGGTAGAGCACCACATTGACATTGTGGGGGTCACTGGTTCGATCCCAGTATCGTCCACTATCTGAACTGCACTTATGCGTGTCTCGCGTCTAATATCCTTTGAGTTTCTTTGATTTTGCCAAATTTGGAACTTGATTTTGCGAGTTTAGTCAGCTTTGTAAGTCACCGTGTGTAATATCTGCATCATCGAACGATTCGGAGCCCTAGTGAGCCATGTTGAAAAAAAAGAGTAATTCTCGGGGATGCTCACGAGCCGACCGTGATTGAATTTACAAGCTAACCCAATCTAAAAGGAGAAATTCGATGGAGCCAGAGCTAACTCCGGAGGCGCGTTCCATCTTACGCGCCGAACTCTCCCGTCGCCGCTTAATTACTAGTACTGGTGCAGTCAGCGGTGCAATGTTCCTTGCAGCTTGCGGTTTAAAAGATGCCGAGAGTGGAAGCGCAGATGCAACTCCCAGCGAACCCTGCATCTCGGCCGTAGATTGTGCCACTGTTGAAGTTGGAGAATATGAAATGGATCTAGAAGCATTTAAGCGTTTTAAGCGTCCAGTTCCAACTTGGTTTAGTGATGCAAAGTTTGGTGTCTTTATCCACTGGGGTGCGTACTCAGTACCAGCATGGGCAGAGCCAATTAAGGAGCTTGGAACAGTTGTTGATAAAGAATGGATGGCTCATAACCCATATGCAGAGTGGTATTACAACACAATTCGTATTGAGGGTTCGCCTGCCCAAAAGCACCACAAAGATGTCCATGGCGGTGCACCATATGATGATTTCTTAGATGAATGGAAGGCAAGTAAGTTCAATCCAGATGAGTGGGCAGCGCTCTTTGCAAAGGCTGGCGCACAGTATGTGATTCCAACTACAAAGCACCACGATGGAATCACTCTTTGGGATGCGCCTGGAACTGGAACAAGAAACACCGTTGCGCGCGGTCCACAGCGCGACCTCGTTGGCGCAATTGGAGATGCTGTTCGTAAGGCCGGTATCAAATTTGGTGTCTATTACTCAGGTGGCCTGGACTGGAGTATTGGTGACTCCCCTCCAGTGACAACCGGCGATCACGTGCAGGGTTTGCGTCCAAGTGATGCTGAATATGCGAGATATTGCTATGAGCACATCACAGATTTGATTAATCGCTACGAGCCAGATGTTCTATGGAACGATATTAACTGGCCAGATTCCGCAAAGCGCGAAGGTGAATATTCACTCGCGGCAATCTTTGATCATTATTACAAGAGCGTCCCACGGGGTGTTATCAATGACCGTTGGGGCGTACCTCACTCTGATTACAAGACAAGTGAGTACCAAAATTCACTCGAAAACGAGAGTGGGGCCGCTTGGGAGAACTGTCGCGGTATTGGGCTCTCATTTGGTTATAACCAAATCGAAGATGAGAAGCACTACATGAGTGTCAACGCAGCTCAACATCACCTCATCGACATCGTCTCTCGTGGCGGAAATCTACTGCTGAACGTTGGCCCAACAGCCGATGGTGAGATCCCAGCCTTCCAACGCAAGGTTCTCAAAGGGATCGGTGCGTGGCTTAATGTAAACAAGAGCGCTATCTACGCCTCGCGTCCTGCTGATGATGTGAAGCCTTCGGATTCTCCATGGGTTCGTTGGACAGCAAATAGCAAGAAGCGTTACGCAATCGTTGATGCAACAGGTTCGGTTAAGTTTGATGCACCAGAGAGCGCTGTTGATATCAAAAGCGCAACAGTTCTTGGTGGTGGAGCAATTGCTGTAACCCGCAGCGGCTCAAAGATCTCCATGACTATCGCAACGCCAAAGGTCGAAGGACCAACTGTCATAGCTTTCAACCAGTGAGACACGATTGATAAAGTAATAAAGACATGTGGGGGTCACCGGTTCGATCCCAGTATCGTCCACCATCTAACCTGAATTCCGCGGTTAAGATTCCGATTTACTGTGGACCCTTTCTAAAGACCGCCAAATATGCTGGATGAATTGGCCAGATCTTTGTAAGAGTTGCTGGAAAATGCGGGAGATAAGAGTCTCGTAATGCTTCAAAACCCTCGGCTTCAAAAAGTTTTCGAACTGTCTTTCCTGATGGTCTATAAATGTGTGTTGGATCCGAATCATAAAGTTTCGAATACTCCCAGCGAGTTAGCCGATTTGAAATGGTTGGCATGTGAATAATGACAATTCCTCCCGGCTTCACTGAAGAGCTGATCGACCCGACTCCTGCCTCTGGATTCGAGAGATGCTCAATAACGTTGATCGCTAAAATCAAATCGAATTTCTGCGAAAACGGGCTTGCATCGTGAAGGTCTCCTTGCTTGAAAAATCGATCGGGCCTTCGTCCTGCAGCAACTTCCACTGCATGATGGGCAATGTCTACTCCACAGAGTGATCGTGCCCCTTGGAAGGCATCTAGCAACCATCCGTAACCACAGCCGACATCAAGTACATCTGATTCAGAAAGATCGAGGAAGCTGTACTTGGCGTAAGTATTGAAAAGAATCCTGTCACGCCACTTATCGAGAATCGTTTGCTGAGGTGCACCTTGTTTTGAGACTCCGCTATAGAGTTTAGAGAAATACTCATGACCTGCGGCTGCACGCTCCTGATCCATCTAAAAGCCTCAATCTTTCAAATAAATTTAGACGAAGTTACCATTTTCGTAGAGATTCGAAGATAGACACACCGCGGTTGCCTGGGCGGAGAGATTAATTGTTAGTAACAACCTCAATCAAAGCTTGTATATATCCAATTGCATGCGCTCTGCCTCGGTGGCCATAAGAACTATCTCCTGTGAGCGTTGGCGTGTGGTCATCCAGAATTGAACCCGTGTAACCATGCTTGTGTAGAGCCTTGATTACTTCGTGTGGCTTGTAATTGCCCTCTCCTAAGAAACATTCCTTGAATAGAGGGAACCTTCCTTCGACATCTCTCAAGTGGATGTAAGCAATCTTATTCTTGGGAGCAAAACGATTAACTGCATCCATCACCGAGTTCTCGCCATCCATTTCAGAAACTGTACCTAGACAGAGTTCTAGCTTGAGATTTGGAGAATCGACAATGTTTACTGCACGCTCTAAGTTATCAACGCTGGTCAAGATTCGTGCAATTCCATGGAGTTCCTCGGCTGGTGGATCATCAGGGTGGAAACAGAGCACTACACCTGACTCTTCGCAGGTCTTGATAATGCCCTTAACGAAATACTCAAAATTCGCCCACATTTCGTCGACAGTTAAAGTCTCAACTCCGAGTTTTACAAATGAACCGCGAGTAAAAGTGTCCTTCAGATTTACATCGCGCTCATCGCGGCGGGCGACCCAGATCTCTGAATCCCTTGTACGGTCCATAACAATTGAATGATCATAAACCGATACATATGAACCGCCGCGACCGAAGTGACCCATATCGGTGCGCCAGACAATCTGCGGCATCCAGTGCATTCCAAGAATCGGGACGCCTGCTTCGCCCATTGCCCTGACAGTACTTTTCATGTTTTCTAACTGCTCTTCACGTCCTGGCAGTCCAAGCATCAATTTGTCATAAAAGTGATTTGGGACGTTTTCAAATGATTCTACTTTTACACCTGCGGCATGTACTGGTGCTAAGAATTCTTTTATGTCGGCTGCGTCCCACTTAACGTCGCCTTTAATATCAGGTGTCTGAAATGACGCTCCTTCGCACCCTAACTGCAATGCGAAATCTAAATACTCTTTATCATTTCCTGGGTGTTGGCCCACAGCTACGCGCATATTCGGACTTGCCATGATCACTCCCCTGGATTATGAATACGGATAAATAGTAGCCCTGGCGATCAAGTAATTGAAGTATCTGAACGTATGGTCATGAGGGGGTAGTAACAAGTATCTTTCTGATATGGCCAAGCGAGTGGGCGTTGCAAGCATTATTCAAGAGACAAATACATTCTCCGCAAATCGCACCACTATGCAAGATTTTGAGATTCAAGGCATCTGGCTCGGCGCCGATGCTGAAACGAAATCACACGGAATGAACATTGAAGTTGCTGGAAGCTTGGAGCGACTTCGCACCCATGGCTTTGAGGCAATTCCGCTCATACGAGCATGGGCTATGTCCAGTGGGGTATTTCTTGATGATGAGTTGGTCAAGATGAAGGCACTGCTAAGGAAACAATTTTCTCCTGCCGGTAAGTTAGATGGACTGATTCTTAACCTTCATGGTGCGCTCGTCAACGAAAGTGACGATCACACCGATGCTCAGATCGCAGAATATGCTCGCGAAATTCTTGGGGCAGATATACCGATTGTGATCACTCACGATCTTCATGCAAATCCATCGCGTCGCATTGTCGCCGCTTCCAACGGCCTTATTGGATTCCGCACCTACCCTCACATTGATCAGGGTGATACAGGTCGACGCGCTGCGGATCTAATGAACCAGTTACTTACGAACAATCGCACACTGGGGACTGTACTCAAGAAGCTCAACATGATTATTCCTGCCGAGACCATGGGCACCAGTGACCAACCACTTCTAGGGATTCGCGAATTAGCTGATTCGCTGATTGATGATGAGATCTTGGATATCTCGCTCTTTCCAGTCCAACCATGGATCGATGTGAGCGAAGTTGGTTTTGGAATTACCGTAGTTCATTCAGGCGATCTCAATCGGGCAAATGAGTGTGCGGAGAAAATTCGTACGGCGTTATGGGAAATCCATAAGGAATTTCAAGCCACTCTCTATTCGGTAGAGGATGCCATCGATCATGCAATCAAGGGTTACCAAGGAAAGATGCAAATGATCGCCCAATCCTCTGATGCACCCACTGGTGGCTCTACCGGAGATGACTCCCGTGTCGTGGCAGCACTTGTGAATCATGCAAGCGACATTCCGAGTGTATGCACTGTTGTCGACGCTCCAGCAGTCAATAAAGCTTTCGCACAAGCAATCGGCGATGAGGTCTCACTCTCGCTCGGATTTACGATCGATCCACGGTGGGGTTCTCCTGTCACCGTTCACGCAAAACTTATCAATAAGGGGCAAGCACCGGTAGTTCTTACCGGACCAGCAATGACCGGACAAGTAGTTTCAATAGGTCGTTGGGTAGTTCTAGAGAGTGCTAATAAAGTAAAAATCTTGGTTTCAGAGAGTGGAACAACAACTTTTGATCCTGCTGGATATGAGATAGCAGGAATCGATTTAGATGAGTGCGTGATTGTTCATGTTCGCTCTCCCCTACTATACAAGTCAGGATTTTCCGGACGCTATGGCCAAGCCTTCTCGCTCGATCTCGATGGACCGACTACTCCAAATATCAAGAAACTAAAGTTCAATAAAGTGCCGCGCCCGATGATTGGTCTAGATGAATTTGATGGAGAGCTCGCAGAGGTAAGCAACGACTAAAGTAATTACTTTAGAGAACGCCGAATTTTGCAAAAGCCTCTGACGGTGGCATGCCCTCGCGGACTGCCTTTCTAAAGTTAGATTCACCCGAATTCTTCTCGATTACCTTCTCAACAACCTTATCGATTGATGCGACTGGCACGATTGTTACTCCATCTATATCGCCGACAATAAGATCCCCCGGATGGATAGATACGCCATCAATGACTCCTGGCACGTTATGTCCAACCACTTCGTAGCGACCATTGATGTTTACTGGAAGCGAACCAGTTCCAAACATTTTAAATCCCAAGGCGCGAGTGCGCACGAGATCGCGGGAAGGTCCATCACCGAGAAAACCAGCGACTTCTTTGAAGTTACACGCGGTAGAAAGTAACTCTCCCCACAGTGCGGCTTTACCGGTGCGACCAGTCGGGGCAACATAAATCTGATCCTTCTGAATTGCATCAATGGTTTTGAGCAATCCAACATATGGAACTTCTGGGAACGAATCCACTTCTTCTAACTGAACCGGAAAGGCATAACCAAGCATGACTCCCTCGCCCGAGAGCATATGGATATCTTCACCAAGAACTTGTTTTCCATAGCCCAGTTCATCAAGACAGTCTGCAGCTAAAGCAGAAGTGAAAATAGTTCTCAGATGTGCGAGATCATGTGACATTAGCTTTCCTTTCCTGAATATCTCTTCGCTTTACTGTAAGCCTATATTGTTAGTCAGGATAGAGATATCCTGTTGGATCGAAATGAGTGGGAATAATCCTTCTGCCCCTAGCGCGCGTTATGAACTGTCAGCCAGGTTGAGCGCACTTTTTCCACGTCTCCTTCAGCGCTGATCATCTGAAGGAATTCGTTGAAGCTTTCACCACCATCTTCTAGATGTACGGTGTGATGGACTCGATCTTTAAGAAATAGATCAATGTTGGATTGCACAGTTTGAACATAGAAAGCGGCGAGATCTCGCTCTTGATCGACTCGCCAATCCCCTGGCTTCATCAATATTCCATGGGCGAAGGCGTTCATAATCGAGGCTCTGTAAGAACTGTTCTGCAGGCGATGATAAAAACTGTCTACCGTTGCATCAAAATCTCGGATGAGATTGACATACAGAACGTCATCAGTAAAGCGCTTTGCTAACTCTCCGGTGAACCAAATGAGCCGATTGTCAGCCTCAATGTGGTGAGAGGGGTAGGCGAATCGTTTATCTCCAAGATGAGCGCTCAAAGATTCATGAGCTGCCGAGTAGTTAGTTAAATGAGATGAGGCTTCTACAAAAGTTTTCGAGCCTGATCTCCCTGGGCTTAATACGAAAATATTCTTGAAGCGCATGTTCAATTATAAAACAAAAGCTGTTGGTATGGAAAGGACTCTCCTAAGGATTTTCATAACCCTTCCCGAATATACGAATTCGCCGTCCTCACTCCGCTAAGAAGTTTCTAATCCTACGTAATGACTCCTCTTGATACTCAGGAATCATGGATTTATGTCCTAAATTTGATGTCTCGTAGAGATAATTCAGAAGAACTATTCGTCGTTGCAAAAAGAACATTTTCATCTCCTTCTCAGAGCACTCAGGAATCGGAGCAATAGATTTGTAGCCTTCTTTGAACGCGGCATCCTGTTCGGGAGTATCGAAGTAATAGAGTGCCGTCGCGAAGTCTTGAATGGGAAGGCCTAAGCCACAATCATCAAAATCGATGACGGAGAGGCTTCCTTCGTGCCACAAGACATTTCCGCCGTGCATGTCAGCATGAATCAGCATTGGAGTTGCTTCGGCGTAGAACTTGGCGACTCCAGACTTAATTGCAGAGAGCGCTTGAGTAATTAACTCTTTCGCCTCGGCATCCAAAACACTTTTCTCGCTGAGAAGGAAATCTTCAGTCCACCAGAGCGGATCATCGAATGTCGAAAGGACCGAACCGTTGGGCAAACTAAATCCTTGAGCGGCAAGGTGCATTGCCGCCATTGCAGCACCTAAGGCCTTGAGCTGATCATCTGTGGGTTCATCTTCAAGTTCTTCGCCAAGAATCCACGAATAAAGAACACAGTGAAACGCTCGCCCGGAGGCGTCATGAAGAATTGATGTGTAGAAATCACCTTCAGTATTTTCGATTGGATGAGGGACCTTAACGCGACCATCTTCTGCCAAGAAACGAACGAATGCGATCTCTGCCCTCAGGTTTTCGGGAGTGCGTGGTGAATTTGTATTGATACGTAGTGCAAATAGCCGACCGTCGGTTGTCTCAACCTTAAGTGTGGCGTTGTACTCATAATTAATTGAGACAGCAGACTTCACCTCAATCGGATATCGACTCAGAATCTGATGTGAAAACTCCTCTAACTCCTTTATTACCAACTCTTCAGGCTGGTCAAAGAAGGCGGCGTTCACGAGAGTTTACTTTCCAGTTCGTGGTGAAATTACTGCGGTTCCCTTTTCATGGGAGAGAATCGTCATTACGTGGCCAGGTAGCGCTTTCACAATTGCATCTGCGAGTTTGCGTTCCTCATCGCGATAGACATCGTCCAAGATGACAGTTGCTTTCGGGGAAAGAAGCGGAATCAGATGCTCAAAGGCTGGGTAACGCGCATCTGGATTAGTCGAGCTTGGTGGACCATCGATAACCAAGAGATCGATCTTCGCAATCCCTTTGAACGTTGATCTGGCATACCACTTGTATCCGCGTGAGTAACTTTCTAATTCGTGAATACGAATATCAACACCGCGTACACCATGACCAAGCAACATCTCTCTTGTTTGTGTACCAAATTCAATAGAATGATCGAGGCTGATAATTTTCTTCGCACCACTCTTAGCCAAGACAAGAGTAGAAATACCTGAACCCAACTCTACGGTCAGGCGAGGCTTCACTCTTTTAGTTACGTGAGCAAGGGTCAAGAGAAAATCTGGAGAGGCAGCCCAACCGCGTGAAGGTGGAAGTGGAGCAGACAATTTCAGAAGCGGGAGAAGCTGCTCGACAGCTTCGAACTGGTGATAGACGTTTCCAAGCTCGCTCTTAATTCGACCAGTCTGAGCCGTCAACTCTTTGCTGATTCGATCGGCGTTACGATTTTCTTTACGATGCAAGGCACGAATGCTCCGCACCAGATAGGCAAGGACGACAAAGGTGATTACGAAGCCGGCGATGAGAACGATGTCTTTATTCACGACGAAAGTCTAAATGAGATTAGGCTTAGGACATGGCTTCTCTTAGCGTGGCGATGGTCTGTCTTGGCAATATCTGCCGCTCCCCCATGGCCGCAGCCGTTTTATCAAATAAAGTGCGTTCTCTGAAAGATATCGAAATACAAGTCACGAGCTCGGGAACAAGTGGCTGGCACATCGGAGAAGGTCCGCATCCAACTTCGAAATTGGTCTGGGAGAAGGCTGGATATCTGCATGATCACAAGGCTTCGCAATTCAAAGCCAATGATTACTTCGTCAACGATTACATCTTGGTGATGGATTCGAGCAATTACGAGAATGTTCTTGCAGTAGCGCCAAGTCAAGAGGATGCCATAAAGGTTTTCTACCTACGTAGTTTTGATCCAACGCTCTCTCACATTGATCCGCTATCCAGTGATTACTTCAAGCTTGAAGTACCAGATCCTTACAACCTATCGGAAGATGCATACCGCAGCGTTCTCGCGATGATTGAATCAGCAGTTGATGGATTTATAGACCGAGTTATTCAAGACCACGGCGCTTAAGTAACGGTGTGATCGTAGCTTCGCGTCCGCGGAAGTTCTTAAACATCTGCATTGAATCAATTGATCCACCACGGCTCAGCAATTCGGCTCT
>CAXNHI010000018.1:0-10822 GCA_964202195.1 Candidatus Planktophila sp.
GTAATTGCAATCACTGATTCCCCAAAGCCACCTGCTGTTCGTGCAACGTTTACTCTTTCGATGATTAACGCCTCTACTCTTGTGTGGATTATTGCTGCAGGAGCATCAAAGGCCGATGCAGTTACCAAGATTATTGAGGGAGATCTCTCGATACCAGCCAGTTATGTCAGAGCGGCCGATCACACACGTCTTATTGCTGACACGGATGCGTTCTTTACTGAGTAATTAGAATAGACTTCACAAGTAATTTCGAAAGAGGGTATGAGGATATGAGCCAGAACGTGAATTTTGGAATGGTCGGCCTTGGAAGAATGGGCGCCAATATCGTTCGCCGCCTCTCTCGTCATTCAATAACTTCAGCTGTCTATGACGTCAGCCCAGATGCGGTCGCTACCTTGGCCGCAGAAGGTGCCATCGGCGCAAAAGATATGGCTGATCTAGCTGCAAAGCTCACAGCACCTCGAACAATTTGGATTATGGTTCCAGCCGCAGTTACCGATTCAACAATTGTTGCCATGGCAGAACATCTTGAAAAGGGTGACACCATTATTGATGGTGGAAATAGCTACTATAAAAATGATTTAAAGAATGCAGCGCTGCTCGCAGAAAAGGGAATCAACTTTGTTGATGTCGGTACTTCAGGTGGCGTCTACGGCCTAGAACGTGGATATTCATTGATGATTGGTGGCGACGCAAAGGTCGTTGCTTCACTTGATCCAATCTTTAAAGCTCTCTGCCCAGGTGTTGAATCCGCAGAGCGCACACCAGGACGCACCGGCGAACCTGCACAAGCTGAATACGGATACTTGCACTGCGGACCGGTTGGTTCAGGTCACTTTGTAAAGATGATTCATAACGGAATTGAATACGGCATGATGGCAGCATTTGCTGAAGGCCTTGCAATATTTGAGGCAGCCGATGAGATGACACCTGCTTACGATTTAGATATTCCAGCGATTACAGAAGTCTGGCGTCGCGGATCTGTTGTTGCGTCATGGTTGCTTGATTTGACCGCACAGGCACTCGTTGAATCTGAAGAACTTACTGAGTATTCAACAGAAGTAAGCGATAGCGGAGAAGGTCGTTGGACAGTACAAGCTGCAATCGAGGCAGGTATTCCTGCCCATGTATTGAGCGCGTCTCTCTATGCACGCTTTGCTTCTCGCAACAATGATGAATTTGCCAACCGAGTCTTGAGCGCAATGCGATATAAATTCGGCGGCCATAATGAAAAACCTAAGGCTTAACTGAATGAAAGCTGATGCTTTAGTTTTATTTGGCGCGACCGGAGATTTAGCGAAGAAGAAACTTTTCCCAGCACTCTATGATCTAGAAGAGCTCAACGAACTTGATGTAAAGATCTTTGGCGTGGCCTCCTCTAAGTGGACACAAGATGTTTTTCGCGAGAACGTTGAAAAAGCAATTCGAGTACGTAAGCCAGATGCTGACGAGAAGGTCCTTGGCAAGCTTCTGAATGAGATGCAGCTATTGGTCGGCGATTATGAAGATCCAGAGACATTTGTAAAGCTGGCCGATCTCATTAAAGACTTTAAGCTACCTGTTATCTATCTTGCCATCGCACCTGAACACTTTGCAAAAATCACTCAAGGGCTTGCCAGCGTGGGGATCACCAAGAAGGCTCGCGTAGTTGTTGAAAAACCATTCGGTCGCGACCTGCAATCTGCCATCCAACTCGATAGCGAACTCAAGCAGGTCCTGCCTGAAGATCAGATTTACCGAATCGACCACTATCTAGGTAAAGAGTCAGTCGAAGATCTCTTAGTTTTCCGCTTTGCGAATACTCTCTTTGAGCCGGTCTGGAACCGTAACTACGTCTCCAATATTCAGATCACGATGGCTGAAAACTTTGGTATCGAAGGCCGTGGCAAGTTCTATGACGGTGTCGGTGCAACGCGTGATGTGCTGCAGAATCATCTTTTGCAAGTACTCACCATGCTCACCATGGAGCCACCGATCAGCATTAGCTCTGAAGATATGCAGAATGAAAAAATCAAAGTCCTCTCTGCAATCCGTGATATTAAGTCTGAAGATGTGATTCGTGGTCAATATGTTGGTTACCTCGCCGAAGAGGGAGTCACAGATCACTCTGATACCGAGACCTTCGTTGCGATGAAGGTCTTCATTGATAACTGGCGCTGGGCCGGTGTACCTATCTATCTGCGTACCGGTAAGAAAATGCCTGAGACTGTCCTTGAAGTACTTGTGGAATTTAAGAAGCCACCTCGTGAGCTCTTTGGTCGCGGAAATCCCAACGCGGTTCGATTCCGTCTTGGTGCAAAAGATGGCGTAGACATTTCATTGCTGGCCAAAAAACCTGGGACAAAGTTAGCGACGGAAGAAATCGATCTCACCGTTGAATTCGTTAATGAATTTGGTGACCGTCAAGGTCCGTATGAGCGCCTACTACGTGCTGCAATGCTGGGCGATCACTTTAGATTTACGCGCATCGATGCCGTTCTGCACTCTTGGAAGATTCTTGAAGATATTTTGAAATCACCGACCCGAGTTCACCCATATTTTGAAGGTACATGGGGGCCAGATGAAGCCCAAGAGATGATTCCGGGTGGCTGGAATCCAGTAGGTACTCAAGTTGAAGACTGACAAGCTCGGTCCTGGATTTAACCGCCTCTTTGGCGCAAGTGCAATCAGTAATTTAGCTGATGGATTATTGGCAATAGCAGCCCCACTCCTGGCGATTTCTCTCACAAAGGATCCCGTCCTGATCTCATTGCTCAGCGCATTGGTAATGTTGCCATGGTTGCTCTTTGCAATTCCGATCGGCTTGATTGTCGATCGCGTCGATAAGCGATTATTAATGACACTCACCAACGTACTGCGCTTTGTTATAGCTGGACTTCTCGCCTTTTCAATCTCGGCTGATTTTGTGAGTATCTACTTGCTATTTTTGGCGGCATTTCTCATTGGTATTTGCGAGGTTGCAAGTGATACTGCTGCGCAATCTCTCATCCCGGTGCTTCTGGAAAAAAAGCATTTTGAACGGGCCAACTCGCGTCTGAATATCGCACAGACAGTGATTCAAGGTTTTGTTGGCGCACCACTCAGTGGATTTCTCTACGCCACTGCAATTGTTCTTCCCTTTGCCCTCAATAGTCTTGGCTTCTTGGTTGCAGCAATATTCGTCTTTCTTATTCCAGCACACTTAATCATTCAAGCATCAGATTCGGAAGAAAAATCAGCAGAACCCAAGAGCTTTATCGCTGACATTAAGTTTGGACTTAATTACCTATGGAATAATCGAGATCTCCGTGGGCTCGTCACAGTCACAACTTCTTTAGGTTTTTTCTACTCCCTCTCAACCTCGACCACAATTCTCTTTCTCACTGAAACACTTAATCTCCCGCCCAAGTATTTCGGAGTGCTGATGGCAGCTGCCGGTTCAGGAGCAATCATCGGCTCTTTTGTGACCCCACAGATTTCAAAGAAATTTGGTCGAGGAAATGTCCTTGCACTTGCAATGTTTGTTTCATCTTTATTTATATTTCTGGAAGCATTTTCACCGAACTACTGGTTTTTTGGTTTCGTAGGTTTTATCTCATCATTCTTTATTACTAACTGGAACATCTTGTTAATGTCTTGCTACCAAGTGTTGATTCCAAAGGAACTCTATGGTCGTATCCATGGTGCCCGCCGTACATTTGTGTGGGGCATGATGCCACTCGGTGCTTTTCTGGGCGGAGTAATCGCGCATACTGGATTGCGCACACCACTGTTAGTGGGAGGCGCTGCAGCCACAGTTATTTCACTCTCTTCAGCGCGCGTGATCAAGGGCATAGGGGACAGGACCAGCCAAGGAGACCATCCCGAGGCCCACGCCACCTCCTAAATCACCCCTTGCCTCATGCGAATTGGGGCACCTCTATCCCCATTAGCGTGCCCAAATCGTTACTAAAACCGATTGCCTATTACTCATAGGTAAGGCAAGATTTGGGCACCCAAAGATCGTTGTGAGGTAGGTCGACTCTTCACATCAATCTAACAATCCCTCGAGGAGGAAAAATGAAGTTAAAGCATGGCGCGAAAGCCGCCCTTGCAATTGCAGCTACTGCAGCGTTGGTCGTAGGACTAACTCAGCCAGCATCTGCTGCTACACGTTCAACCGTTGTGATCATTGATTCCAATGCATTCACATCTTTGAATCCGAGCCACAATGATCACAACTTGGTGCTCAATAGCAATGTTTCCTATATGTCAGGCATCGGATTTAATTACTATGACGATACGCCAGTCTTGGTACCAAATACGACTTTTGGCTCATACAAGATCCTTAGCAAGTCTCCATTTAAGGTCAAGTACACCGTCAATAAGGGTCGCGTTTGGTCAGATGGCACACCTATTTCAGGTGTAGACCTCTTGCTCACACATGTAGTCTCGTCCGACCAGTACTCAATTGATGCAGGACTGGGTGATCCAACTTCTGCAGATAAGAGACCAGTGTTTGACTCAGGTGGGTATTCAGGCACCTATGATTCGTTAATTAAGGATGTTTCTTTAGCTTCTGACCGAATGTCTGTTGTTATTGAATGGAAGAAGTTTTTTCCTGACTGGGAAGTTTTTGCACCAGGCGTCTCACCTGTCCATGCACTAGTTGCCATTGCTGAAGGAAAGACAAAGCTTGGAACAAATGCGAACAACGTGGCGAATAAGAACAAATTCCTCCGTGCTTACCTAACAAAAGACACAGAGATGCTCACCAAGCTCGGTAAAGTTTGGTCGACTGCTTACAACGTAATGGAAATCAACGAGAAGACAAACCCACTGCTTCTCGTTGGCAATGGCGCGTTGCAGGTTGAATCAGTTGTGAAGAGTCAGCGCGTAACAATGAAGCTCAACCCTAAGTACAACTCAGGGCCAAAGATGAGTGGAATTGAAAAGGTTGTTTACGTCACAATCGCCGATTCAACCGCTGCAGCGCAAGCTCTAGCAAATAAGGAAGCTGATTTTTATTCGGCAGTGGCCACGGCTGATGCGGTTGCCCTTCTGAATAAGATTAAGGGGATCACACTTGATGGATCACCTGAAGCAACTTATGAGCACGTTGAGCTACGTGTTGGAGCTGCTCCTAGCGGTAAGGATTACAGTGGACCATTCGCTGGGATGTCTCAGAAGGCAAAGGATTTGCGCACTGCATTTTTCCTAGCCTTGCCTCGCGAAGAAATCTTGGAAAAGATCGTTAAGCCTGTGAATCCAAAGGCTGTGGTCATGAACTCACTTGAGTATTTCCCAAGTCAGCCAAACTACTCAAAGATGATCGCAAACTCTGGCATGGATAAGTTCACCGATGGCACCCAAGCCCAACGGACAGCAAAGGCACTAGCTCTGGTTAAGAAGTATTTCCCAGATGCAAAGGCTGGAAGCAATTCAGTCAAGATTGAGTTGCTCTTCAATACAACTTCACGTCGTGCAAACCAGGCTGCTTTGATTAAAGCGGAAGCCGCTCTGGCCGGATTTGAAGTTTCATTGAATCCTAAGTCTAATTGGGGCGCACTTCTTACAGACTCAGCTTACGATGCTGCGTTGTTTGCTTGGGGTAAGAGCGCACTTCTTCAGACAGGAAACTTCAGCTCCTATAAGGGCGCTACCAACCGTCATGGATATAAAAATCCAGCGCTAGACGCGATCGTTGATGACCTCGAAGTAGGAAACTACAACGATTCAGAGCGATACGCGCGCTATCTTGCGGCTGAGAAGATTATGGCTGATGATGCTGTGTCACTGACAATTTTCCAGTGGCCTACTCTGACTGCAGTAAATAGCGATCTGAAGAATGTCCGACCAGCTCCACTAGTTCCTAACGGACTGTGGAACTTCTGGGAGTGGACCTACTAAGCCCAAAGAGTTAATTTCTTTGACTTAGAAGTAGTACAGTAGTTATGTAAGTGCTCAGATGACGCTCGTGATTACGAGCGTCATCTGAGCCTTTTAATGGATCTGATCAATTGAGGGAGCGCCAAGGAAATGTTTGCGTTTATTATGCGTCGGCTCGGAACTCTGGGTGTCATTCTCTTTGGCTCCAGTTTCTTGCTTTACAACCTTGCAGCGCTTTCTGGTGATCCTATTGGAGAGCTTCGAGCGAGCAATGACCCGGATGCACCAGCACAGATTGCAGCACTCACCCGATCTTTACAGCTTGATGTCCCCCCGCCACTTCGTTATTTCTTTTGGTTAAAGGGTATTCTTGGTGTTTTCGTAGGAAAATTTTCTTTGGGTAACACCCGCACATCTGAACCGGTTGCTGTGGCAGTCTTTGATGCGATTCCGACCACTCTACGGCTTGTCACAACAGCGGTGATTGTCGCAATTGTCCTTGGAATTGCCATTGGAATCATTACGGCTCTTCGTCAGTACTCTCGGTTCGATTATTCGATGACTTTTGTATCGTTTCTCCTCTTTTCGCTGCCAATTTTTTGGGTAGCAGTTCTTCTCAAACAGTTTATGGCGATCGAGTTTAATAATTGGCTTGCTGAGCCTTCGATTGCACCTCAAGCCATGGCGGTGATCGCAGCTGTCATCGCTTTGATTGTTGCCTCCGCAATTGGGGGAGCTCGAAAACGTTTTTGGAAAGTCTTTGGTTTGGCGGCGGTCGGAACCGCAGTCACATTGACTGCACTCCTTCAATTTGACTGGTTCTTGAAACCAGCGTTGGGTCCTGCAGGTTTCTTCGTGGCCAGCCTAGGTGCAGCCTTATTGGTCACACAGCTCTCTGTGGGGCTAGGACATAAGCCATCTCTTCGTGCCGCGATTTCCATGTCAATACTTGGCTTGCTCTCTTATTATCCAGTCAACTGGCTCTTTGAAAGAGAAAATCAGCCGCTAATAATCTTTAGCTTACTCCTACTGACAATCGCAAGTGCGGTAGTGGCCTCAATTTATTTCGCAAAAATTGATAGAGGGCCAGTGATTCGAACTTCGGTTTTAACAGGAATACTCTCAGGATTGCTCATGATTTTAGACAAGTTGATGCGCACCTGGGAGCCGTACTTTAATACAGATGCAGTAAATGGAAGACCTGTTCCGACGATCGGACAGACTAACGCTCTATTAGACTCAGGTGATTATTGGATTAGTCTCCTAGATGTCTTAATGCACTTAGTTCTTCCAACGATAGCGCTCACGGCAATCTCTTTTGCTGGATACATTAGATTCTCTCGCGGAACAATGCTAGAAGTCTTGAATCAGGATTACATAAGAACTGCGCGCGCAAAGGGCCTTAATGAGCGCACTGTGATCATGCGTCACGCATTTAGAAACACAATGATTCCAATGACAACAATTATTGTTGTTGACTTCGCTTCAATTTTGGGCGGCGCAATCATCACTGAGCGAGTCTTCGGATGGACAGGAATGGGAACACTTTTCAACACTGCTATCAATTCTTTTGATCTGAATTTGCTCATGGGAGTCTTCTTCTTGACAGCCTCACTTGCGCTGGTTGCAAACTTGGTGGCGGACCTTCTTTACTCAGTGATGGATCCTCGAATTAGAGTAGGAGCGGGCGCATGATTTTCGGAAGAAAAAAGATTGAGTCTGCAGATCTAGAGCAAGGTTCGATTATCAACAAAGAGACGCAAGGCCTAAGCCAAGGGCAGATCGTTCGCAAGAAATTTCTGCAACATAAAGCGGCGATGATCGCAATCTTTGTCTTGTCATCTATCGTCATCTTTGTCTTCTCAGCGCTGAAGCAAAAAATTGGACCTTGGACATATCCAGGTTGGTGGAGATATGACATTGAAGATCTTTCAGATTTAACAACCGGGTGTAAGGATGGTCTTGTTGGATGTCCTACTGCAAGCATTCTCCCACAATGGCTTGGTGGAGCTGGAATCGGTTTAGGTGAGCATCCTTTCGGTCAAGACGATATTGGTCGTGACTACTTTGCTCTTGTGATGCGCGGTGCTCAACGCTCACTCATGGTGACAGTCATAATTGGTGCGATCGGTGGAGTTATCGGTGTTGTGGTCGGAGCAGTCGCAGGCTTCTACAGAGGCGTGATCGATTCTGTCCTCATGCGTATCACTGATTTTATTATCACTGTTCCAGCCATCATCATTGGATCAGTCATTGGTTTCCACTTCGGAAACTTGGGTGTTTCATTCCTTGCTTTCTACCTGGGTCTCTTTGCCTGGACTGGCTTATCTCGTCTAGTCCGCGGTGAGTTCTTGACCTTGCGTGAGCGAGAATTTGTTGATGCAGCGCGAGTAGCAGGTGCAACAAATCGCCGCATCATCTTTAAACATATTCTGCCTAACGCGGTTGGAATTATTATCGTGTCAGTGACACTTTTGATGTCAGGTGCGATTCTTCTCGAGACTGCGCTGAGCTACCTTGGCTTTGGCGTAGTTCCACCAGATGTGTCCTTGGGCCGGCTCATCAGCGATTATCAAGAATCGTTTACAACCCGTCCTTGGCTATTCTGGTATCCCGGAATCTTTATCGTGACAATCGCCCTATGTATTAACTTCATCGGTGATGGTTTGCGTGATGCCTTTGATCCACGTCAACGTCGACAAATTACACGTAAAGATCGTAGAGATGCACGCACTGCAAAGAAGGCGAGTGCTCACGCATGAATAAGAATATAAGCGATCAAGAAGAGTGCATTGAGACCAAGAGCGGTGATCAGCGAATTTTCACGCAAGCTCAGGTAACTCAAACCATTACTCATTCCGTTCGTACGGAAAGCGGCAAGACGAGTTCGACACAAATACGTCGCCACACCCGAGTCAGTACGTGGGGATTCACCGGGGCGAATAAATCCATCGAGCTGGATTCCCTTCATATCACTGGGGTGAATCGTGCGGGAGTGATATCTACCTGGGGTTTGCGCGCACCAGATGCCTATCTTCTTGCTATCGCGAAGTTGCAAGAAAGCGGTGTACTTGGCTTCAACGACATCGACATCCTGCCAACCGACAATGATGGTGCTCACGGGATTGTGAATCCGGATTCCTTCATCGAAAATCTCAATACTGGGGCGATGCAAGACGATGTAAATAATCAAAGCAAAGAGTGTGCACCATGCAATTGCACCCAAAGCAGCGCTCAGGCCATCACTGAAGATGCTCTGCAGAGCCATTCCAGCCAGCAGCAGATAGGCAATAACTGCAGCCACTACCGATCCACGGGGTCTGAAGAATTCACGATTGTTCACCGTTCTATCTTGTCACGTAAGGCGGAGGTTTTACATGTCTAGTCCAGTGTTGAAGGTAGAAAAATACAGCGTAGATTTCTGGGTTGATGGTGTGTGGTACCCAGCTGCAATAGATATGAATTTCGAGCTGGAAGCTGGAAAAGTGCTCGCCATCGTCGGTGAGTCTGGCTCAGGAAAGTCCACTACAGCACTGGGCTTAATGAATTTGCTCGCAAGTAATGCTCGTATGTCTGGCAGTATTCTTGTTAAGGGAGAGGAGATGCTTGATGCATCGCCTCAGGTTCTACATAAATTTCGAGGAAATGAAGTTGCTTACATTTTCCAGGAGCCAATGACAGCGCTCAACCCTGTCTACACAATTGGTTTTCAGATCATCGAGACTCTTCGCAATCACTTTGATATGGGCCCTAAAGTGGCTCGTGAACGTGCCCTTGAATTAATCACGATGGTTGAAATTCCAGATCCAGCAACATCAATTGATAAATACCCACACCAACTCTCAGGTGGTCAGCGCCAGCGCGCAATGATCGCGCAAGCACTTGCTTGTGATCCAGGACTATTGGTTGCAGATGAGCCAACAACAGCTCTCGATGTAACTGTTCAAGCTGAAGTTCTCGATTTGATGCGTAACCTCAAAGATAAGCTCAACTCAGCTATCTTATTGATTACCCACGATATGGGTGTTGTTGCTGATATGGCAGATGAGATCCTCGTAATGAAAGATGGATTAACTGTCGAGCACGGAACTGCTGACCAGATCTTTAATCGCCCACAACACCCATATACACAGCAACTTCTCGCAGCTGTCCCAAAGTTGGGTTCTACTGCCCGCCGTGCCCTTCCATATAACGAGATCTCAAAGCCAGCACCTGTCCTTAAGTTAGATAATGTCACTATTGCTTATCCAAAGCGCGGTCGCATTCCTGAGTTTGTGGCAGCGAAGAATGTTTCACTTGAGATCTACCCAGGTGAAATTCTTGGTCTCGTCGGTGAATCTGGTTCAGGAAAGACCACTATTGGTCGCGCTTCGATTGGACTTCTACCCATTAAAGAAGGAAAACTTGAGATCGTTGGGCGTGATATCTCTCGCGCATCATCAAAAGAACTCTTCTCGATTCGCCGCCACACCGGCATCGTCTTCCAAGATCCAGCATCATCTTTGAATCCACGTCTTCCTATCGGTGAGTCAATTGGTGAACCGTTGTTCTTGGCGGGCGAGGCAAAGGGTGCCGATCTTGCACGGCGCGTTGAAGATCTGCTCGATCAAGTTGAACTTCCACGAAGCTATCGCAACCGCTATCCACATGAGCTCTCAGGTGGACAGCGCCAGCGTGTGGGTATCGCTCGCGCACTCGCACTTACTCCAGATCTTTTGATTGCAGATGAACCAACTTCTGCCCTCGATGTATCTGTACAGGCACGATTCCTTGATCTTCTGCAAGAGCTACAAGGCAAGCTTCACTTTGCTTGTCTCTTTATCTCGCACGATTTAGCTGTCGTAGATATCTTGGCTCACCGTATTGCAGTGATGCAGAACGGTGAACTCGTCGAAGTCGGCGATCGCGATCAGATCTTGCAGCATCCAAAGAGTGAGTACACACGTCGTTTGATTGCTGCCGTTCCAGTTCCAGA